>JALOQY010000117.1 GCA_025459285.1 Planctomycetota bacterium
ATCGGGTTGCCCACGCCCCACAGCGTCAGGTCCTGCACGTTGTTGTAGTACTGCGCCGGCGACAGGGTCCCGATCTTCGTCCCGGTTCCGTAGACGATCAGGGCGTCGGCGCCGGCCCACGGCGGGCCCGGCGGGAGGACGACCGCCAGCGGGTTGTTCGGCGGCGGGGGCTCCTTCACCGTCTGGAACTGGAAGGAGTAGTTGTGCACGGCGGGGGTCGCGTTGAGGTCGTAGTCGTACACGTTGCCGAGGAGGTCCGCGACACCGTTCGTATCGCCGTAGACCGTCACCACGATCGTGGAGTTGGCCGGGAGGGGGTTCGCGGGATCCGGCGTGAAGATGATTTCGAAGTTGTCCCGCGCCGTCGCGATCGTGCCGCTCACGGGAACCGGCGGGCTCGCGCTGCCGTTGATCACGGTCACCGTGGAGTTCGTGACCGTCGCCGGGTTCATGGACTCGTTGAAGGTGATGATGATCTGGCTGAACTTGTCGACGTCCGTCTGGTTCGGCGCGGGATAGGTATTGCGGATCTTCGGTTTGAAGATGTCCGCGCCCACGGTGAACGACGACCGGAAGTCGAACAGCCCCTGGTTCAGGTATTTGCCGTTGCGGTCCTTCACATCACGGTTGACCGTGATCGTGTACTGACCGTTGGGGAGCGTGCCCCCCTGCGGCCAGAAGACCAGCACGTTGCCGTCGTCCCCGGTGATCTCCGGCGTACCCCGGACCCGCTCGAAGCCGGAGTTCAGGATGTTCACGTCGGAAGTCAGCCCGTTGAAGGCGTTCGTCGGATCCAGGAAGGAGGACGGATCCAGCCCTTCCGAGAAGTTGAGGGTCAGCACACCTTCCAGACCGGGATCGGAGAGATCGGTATTGACCTCCTGCCCGTTCGTGGGGGTGACCGCGCGCACGACCAGATCGTTCTCGTTCTTGTCCGCCGTATCATCGTCATCACCGCCACCCCCGCCCCCGCCACAGGCGGGCAGGAACAGCAGGGCCACGCACAGCCCAAAGACACAGGACCGAATCGCCTGATTCCTCATCGGCATCCCTCCGCGATCACAGAAGCCTACAGGGGCCATTATCTTACGACGGCGGGTCCGCTCGTTGCAAGGCCCGCGAGAGGGTCCTCGACCCTCCTGACGCGACGACACACTGCCGCTACGGTCCTTTCGGGGTCGTGCGCAACCTCCATGCCAACTCCCCCCTGCCCTCCGGAACCGCCTTAACTCTCTGGTACCAAAGGCCGCGCCCACTCTCGCGCGGCGACGACTCACGGCGATCGGCTCGGGTTGTGCGGTTCTGCACGTCCTCCCGAGCGTATTCGCGCTCGAACGGCGGGCACGATTGAACCAGACCGGCCTACGGCAACTTCCGGACATACCGCCCGAACCCCGTGGCGATTCTTTCCGGCAGGAGATCCTCGACGCGGGCTGCCGTCCAGCGCGTCGCCGCCCCGGTACGGGAGGTCCCGACGTCCCGGAGGACGCGCGGGACTTCCGCCCCCTCCCGGTGAAGCACGTTCGCCATTCCGAGGATCACGGCCATGAGCAGGAGCACTCCCTTCGCCGCACCGAGCACGCCCCCGGCCAGGCGGTTCAGCCACCCGCCGCGCAGGGCCCGCGAGGAGTCGCCGATGAGCCGCAGGAGCGTGGCCGAGACGCCGATCGCCGCCGCGAGGAGCACGACGAAGGCCGTGGCCCGCGCGACCCGATCCGTCAGGGCCTCCCAGACCTCGGCGCGGATGAAGGCGCCGAAGCGGAGGGACAGCCCGAATGCCAGCGCCACGCCCGCCGAAAGGAAGCAGAGCCCGAGGAACTGGAGGAGAAGGCCCCGCATGCACCCGCGGAGGAAGAAGAACCCCATGACGCAAAGCGCAACGGTATCGACCCACCCCGGTCCCCCGCCGCCCTCCGCCGAGAGGACCGGGATCACGGGAACATCGCGGTCGCGGGTTTGAGGCCGAGGTCCACCATCCGCGCCCCGTCCATGAGCACCGATCCCTTGAAGATCATCCCGTGACGGCGTGCCTCCACGGTCGCCCGGGTGCGCCCGCCGTCGGACTCCGGCCCGTCCACGATGACCACGCCCTCGAAGCCCCGCGCGCGCAGAGCCTTGACGATGGTCTCCGCCACACTGTCGTCCTGCCGATCGCGTACGTCGCGCCGCACCTCCGCGATGCGGGCCTCGAGTACTTCCATCGCCTCCCGCAGCAGGGGACCCACCTCTTCCGCCACCCGGACGCGCACGGGAGCCGGAGGAGGCTCAGGGCGCGGCAGGGACCCGATCGCGCGTTCGACCGCCTCCACGCGGTCCGCCACCTCGCGCAGGCGCCCCGCAAGCTCGTCCCGGAGCGGCTCGAGGTCCGGTGGGGGGGGGAACGACACGGGGCGCTCGGCGTGCTCCTCGACCGTCCGGCGGATCGCGGCGACCTCCGACGAGATCCTCCGGGCCTCGCGTCGCGCACCCAGGCCCAGCGCCACGAGGGCGACGAGCAACGCGGCCAGGAGCGGGACCACCAGGATTTCCACGCCGCCATTGTAGGCTCGTTCCGGCCCCGACCGAGTTTCCCCGCTGCCAGCACCCCGTCGGGGCCAGGGACGATCTCTGCGGTGCGACCCCTTTCCCCGACAGGCTGCTACAGCACCGTCAGGACACTGAAGACCGAGCCACCCACGAGGACGAGGGAGCCGAGGCAGAACGAGAAGAGGAGAAAGGCACGCGTCATCACCGCGCCGGCGAGAAGGCGGACCATGAGGAGCCAGACCAGGACTTCGGCGGTGACCAGCACCGGCAGGTAGTCCGGCCGCAGCACGGTGCGCGGCGCGGCGATGGCCACGACCACGAGCAGGTGCGTGATCAAGGACAGCAGCGCGGCCTGCGGAAGGCGCAGACGACGGAGCCCGGACACCCTCCCCCCGGTGTGCAGGAGCGCCCCGAGGAAGAGGATGCTCCCCACGAAGAGGAGCACGCGCAAGATCGCTTCCCCGGGAAGGGCCGAACGCAGCCGGTTCCAGGCCTTGTCCACCAGTGCCCGCCGGATCTCGGACGTGGTGCGCGCGATCCGGGCCGCCGGTGCCGCCGCGGGTTCCGGCGGGGCCATCGCGCGGGAAGGCGCCGGCGGACTTCCGATCCGGCCGAGCGTGCCGATCCGGTCCTTTTCACCCTGCAGGAACTCGAAGTAGGAGTTCTCCTCCCGCCAGAATCGGCGGACGCGTGCCTTCTCGATTTCCATCTTCGCGCCATCGCCGAGCCCGCGGATCTGGAACGTGAGGGTGGTCTCCGACTCCGCGACGATGCGGCCCTGCAGCGGGATGTCGTTCTCCTTGAGGATCACGACGTCCGCGAGAGCCGGCGGGGCCAGCACACACAAGGCGAGGATGACCGGAAGCGTCCGCATGACGCATCGTTCATCGGCCGGGGGGAGGATGCCGCTTGACGGGATTCGGTCGCCGGGCCTCCAGGAGGGCGTGCAGGAGGAGGAGTCCCGCCGCGACAAGGAGCAGCAGGGGGCGCGCGCTCCACGGCGCCTTTCCGCCTGCATCCGGCGACGCCTCGAGACCGCCGAGGTCCGGTGGCCCGCCTTCGGCGACGGTGGCGGATTCCTCCGCGTCGACGGTCCCTTCGACGATCCGGGTCCCGCCGGAGGCGAACCCCAGTAGCCGGGCCATCTCGGCGAAGAAGACCGGGAACGACGGGTCAGTGGGCCAGGCCGAAGCGGGGTCGCCCGGATCGAGGGCCAGCACGACCCGGGGGCGTCCCCGCTCGTCCCGCAGCACGGCGAGGGACCCCTTCGCGTCGGCCAGGAGCACCGCTCCCTCCTCCCGGAGGACGGCGGCCGGCCCGAGGGGCAGGCCGGGGGGCGGAACCGCCTCCGGCGCGAGGTCGCCGCTTCCGGTCACCGGGGGTGCCACCGCCCTCGCGGGGCCGGGGGGGGCGATCGTCAGCGCGGAGGAAGGACCCGGAGGATTCCGATACGTGACGACCTCCCCGTCGCCGCCGCCCCCGTCGACCATGCCCGCCGCGAGGAGCACCGTCCGCAGTCGCGGGGGCAGGTCGCCCTCCGCCCGCAGCGCCGGGCGCGCGGGGGGAGCCCTTTCCATCACCACCCGGTCGTCGAACGCGAAGGCATCGCCCGGCGAGAGGGAGATCTCGACGCGCCCCGGCGCCGCCGGCCCCGCGAAGAGCCGCGCCTCCCCCGGCGCGAACCTGACGCGGTCCGGGCCGCCCGGCCGCGAGACCTCCAATTCCCTCGCCACCGCGGCGAAGTTCCGGACGACCACCGTGTAGCTCTCCGCCGGCGGCGGCGAAAGGGCGGCGGAGACGATCCCCGCGTTCCCGACCGGCCGCCCCACGAGGACCAGTCTCACGCGGCCGCCCCCGGGGAGATCCGGCGGGCGATGGTCCGTGACGACGACGACACTTCCCGAGGCATGCCGTGCGAGCAGGGCCGCGGCATCCCCCGTTCCCGGGGCACGGTGGACCCGGACTTCCGTACCGGCCCCCGCGGCGTCGCGGACCGCCGAGAGCGCCGCCTCGGTCTCCGGGCCGAACGCCGCCATGCTCGGCGACACGTCGACGAGCACTTCGAGGACCGCCGCTCCGCCGCCGCCCACCCGCGGCCCGGCCATGCCCACCGTGGCGAAAGCCGCCGCGGCCAGTCGGAGGAGCAGCAGGCGGTCCCACCGCCGCGCCTCGCGCCGCGGGGCGTCCGGAGGGAGCGCCAGGCGGCGCCACAGAAGGAGACCGGAGACCTCGACGGTCCGCCGTCGCTTCTCCCTTCGCGCGAGGATCCACAGGATCGGAAGGCTGATCCCCGCCAGCAGGAAGAGGGGGGCTTCGAGCGTCACGCCAGGAGCCCTTCCCGTCGCAGGAGGCCGAGGAAGACCTCTTCCGTCGGCCGCTCCGAAGGGACCGTCACGTAGAGCGCGCCGGCGCGGACGAGGGACGCGCGGATCTCCCCGCACCACCGCTCGCATTCCCGCGCCAGCCGCTCCGCTTCCTGCGGTCCGACGTAGACGTCCAGTTCGCCGTCCTCTTCGCTCACGAGCCGGACGGGCCCGAGGGCCGGCGGACCACGGTCCTCCGGTGAGAGCAGGTGCAGCACCGCGCGGTCCTCCCGTCGCGCGGCGAGGGTCCGCCGGCCATCGTGCTCCGCGAGCAGGTCGGAGATGAGCACGACGAGCCCCCGGCCGGGCCCGGGCAGGGGTGCAAGGGTGCGGAGCGAGGCGTCGAGGTCGGTCCGGCCGCCGGCCCGGCCCTCGAGCGACGCGAGCGACGCGAGGACCTCCCCCCGCTTCCCCTCGCCCGAGAGCACGCGGCCGGTCCGGAGTCCGCCGTCCCGCGCCACTCCCACGCGGACCCGGTCGCCCCGCGCGAGCCCGGCCACGGCGAGCGCCGCGGCCAGCCGCAGCGCCGGACGCAATTTCGGACCCATGGACGCCGAACTGTCGATCACCACGGCCGCTTCGCCCTGGTCCTCGATCGAGTACTCCTTCGTGAACAGGAGCCCCGCGCGCCCGTAGAGGTGCCAGTCGATGAACCGCGGGTCATCCCCCGCCGCGTAGGCCCGGTGGTCCGCGAACTCCACCCGCCCGCCGCGCCCCCGGGCGGTCCGCTCCCCCGCCCCGCGCCTCCGGGCCACCACCAGCGCGAGCCTCTCGACCCTCCGGAGGAACTCCTCCGGGAAGAGGGGCTCGTCGCCCGCCGCGCTCACGGCGCCTCGGCTCCGGTACCGACATCCGGCGGCTGGCCGCGCCAGCCGAGGCGCGTCCGGAGGACGTGGTACCGGGAGTGCATCCCGCTGCGCACGAGCGGGAAGCGGAAGTCGGCGCGCGTGATCACCGCCGTGGCCCCGATCGGGATCTCCCGGGAGATCTGGCCATCGGCGGAGAACGTGGCGAAGGTCTGCGTGTGGTCCGGCTTGGGTCGCAGTTCGACCTTCACGTCCGGCGGAACGACGAGCGGGCGGTTCGTGAGGGAGTGGGGGCTCACGGGTGTCAGGAGGATCGCCCCGACGCGCGGGTCCACGATGGGTCCACCCGCGGAGAGCGAGTGGCCCGTGGAGCCGGTCGGAGTCGCGACCACCACCCCGTCCCCCCGGTAGGTGTTGGCATACTCTCCGTCGAGGAGGAGGTCGATCGTGATCACCCGGCCTACCGTCTGCGGGCCGGCGTAGAACTCGTTGAGGGCGAGGAGCCGCTCCTCCGGGCCGTCCTCCCGCAGGATCCGGCCCTCGAGCACCAGGCGCTCCTCCACGACCAGGTCGCGCCCGAGGACCTCCGCGAGGTCCGTCTCCGCGTCCCCCGCTCCGATGTCGGTGAGAAAGCCGAAGCGACCGAAGTTCACCCCGATCGTGGGGATGGGTCGGTTTCCCATCCGCCGCGCGGCCGAGAGGATGGAACCGTCCCCCCCGAGGATCACCGCCAGATCGGCGTCGAGGGTCCGGAGGTCGATCTGTCCGGCGAGGTCGGTGGCGAGCAGGACGGCCCGGCGGTGGATGAGGTCCGCGAGCCGCCGGGCGGCGTCCTTCACCCCCGGCTTGCGCTCCACGGTTGCCGTCACGCCCGCGACGTCGAGCCCCAGCCGCTCGAGGGTCTCCTTCGCGTCGGAGTGATCGACGAGTTCCGGCGGCACGCCGAGCCGGACGACGCGGACCGGCGGCGTCCCGGCCCCCTCCAGGGCCTCGAGCACCGCCGAGCCGAAGCCACCGGGCAGCGAGGCCTCCTCGAGCGTGACGAGGAACGGCGCGGAGGCCGCGAGGTCCGCGAGGAGCGCGCGGTCCACCGGCGCCGCGAATCGCGCGTTCACCACGCCGATCGAGACCCCCTTCTGCGAGAGGGCCTCGGCGGCCTGCCAGGCGGTCCACACCATGTGGCCGTAGGCGACGATCGTTCCGTCCGCGCCGCACCGCAGGACCTCGGCGCGGCCCTTCTCGATCGGAGCGGGGCGATCCGCGAACGGCGGAGGCACATTGCCGCGGGGATAGCGGATCGCGCATACCTCCCCGGACCGCGCGGCGAAGTCGAGCATCGCATCCAGTTCCTCCCCGCACCGGGGCGAGAGGAGGGTGAGGCCCGGAAGCGTCCGGAGATAGGCGATGTCGTAGAGCCCGTGGTGCGACCAGCCGTCGGCGCCCACCAGCCCGCCGCGGTCGAGGCAGAAGATCACCGGCCGCCGGTTCAGGAGGACGTCGTGGAAGACCTGGTCGTAGGCCCGCTGGAGGAACGTGGAGTAGATCGCCACGACGGGCAGGAGTCCTTCCCGGGCGAGGCCCGAGGCCATCCCCACGGCATGCTGCTCACAGATCCCGACGTCGAGGAACCGCTCGGGGAACCGCTTCTGGAACCGGTCCGTCCCGGTCCCCTCGCTCATGGCCGCCGTGATCGCCACCACGCGCGGGTCACGCTCGCCCAGACCGACGAGGGCGTCCCCGAAGACCGCCGTCCAGCTCGGCAGGCTCGCCGGCGCCCTCGGCGCTTCCCGGCCGTTGACCTTCTCCGGTGCGGCCATCGGAGCCACGCCGTGGTACTTCACGGGGTCCGCTTCCGCGGGGTCGTATCCCTTGCCCTTCTCGGTGACGAGGTGCAGCAGGGCCGGTCCGCGGTGGCGGCGCACGCTGCGGAGGCAGCGCACGAGCCCGCGCATGTCGTGGCCGTCGAAGGGGCCGAAGTACTTGATCCCGAGGTCCTCGAAGATGTGCCCGGGGACGATGTAGTGCTTGAGCGACGCCATCGCCCGGTCCACTCCCCGCCGCACGCGGTCGCCCACGAGCGGCAGCGAGGCCAGGGCGATCTGGAGGTCCCTCTTCACCGCCGAGTAGAGCGGCATGGAGCGGATCTTCGCGAGGTACCCGGCGAGGGCGCCCACCGTCCGGGAGATCGACATCCGGTTGTCGTTCAGGACCACCAGCATGTCCGTTCCGGTCACCCCGGCCATGTTCAGGGCCTCGAAGGCCATCCCCGCGCCGATCGACGCGTCACCGATGACGGCGACGGTCTTGCGCCGGAGGCCGCCGAGCGCCGAGCCCACGGCCAGGCCGAGCCCCTGGGAGATGGAGGTCCCGGCGTGGCCGCCCATGAAGTGGTCGTAGGGGCTCTCCCGCGGATTGGTGAAGCCCGAGAGCCCCCCGCTCTTCCGCTGGGTCGTGAAGCGATCGCGCCGTCCGGTAAGGATCTTGTGCGTGTAGGCCTGGTGGCCCACGTCCCAGACGAGACGGTCGACGAGGAAATCGAAGACGTAGTGCAGGGCGACCGTGAGTTCGACGCTCCCGAGATTCGTGGAGAGGTGGCCACCGGTCTCGAAGACCGACGTCAGCAGGAACTCCCGGATCTCCCGGCACAGCTCCGGGAGCTCCTCCTCGGGCAGTTTCCGCAGGTCTTCGGGACCCTCGATCCGTGAGAGCAGTTCGCCCACTAGTGTGTCCTCGAAACCACGAGGTCCGCGAGCCCTCCGAGGGCCTCCGCCCCCGGAAGGCCCGCGGTCTCCCTTCGCGCCAGGTCGCGACACTCCCGCGCGCGCTCGAGCGAGGCCGGCACGCCCGCCACCGACGGCCAGGTCATCTTGCCCCGCGCCCGGTCCTTTCCCGACTTCTTGCCGAGCCGGCCGTCGCCGCCGGTCTCGTCGAGCACGTCGTCCACGATCTGGAAGGCGAGCCCGAGGAGGCGCCCGTAACGGCCCAGCCGGGTCACGACGCTGGCCGGAGCCCCCGCCGCCACGGCTCCCAGGAGCCCGCACGCCTCGATGAGCGCCGCGGTCTTGCCGCCATGGATCCGCTCCACGGTCGCGAGGTCCGGCGGGCGTCCCTCGGCCTCGATGTCCTCGACCTGTCCCCCCACGAGCCCCTCCCGGCCGACCGCCCGCGCGAGGATCCGCACCGCTTCCGGGACGGCCTCCCGCCGGGGCAGGTCCGCAAGGACGCCGAACGCGTGGTCGAGCAGCCCGTCGCCCGCGAGGATCGCCACCGCCTCGCCGAAGGCCCGGTGGTTCGACGGCTTCCCCCGACGCATGTCGTCGTCGTCCATGGCCGGCAGGTCGTCGTGGATGAGGGAGAACGCGTGAACCATCTCCACCGCGCAGGCGGCGGCCATCGCGTCCTCCTCCGTCCCCCCCGCCGCGTGGGCCGAGAGGAGCACGAGGACCGGCCGGATCCGCTTGCCCCCGGCGAACACCGTGTAGCGCATGGCCCGGCCGAGGATGCCGGGCGGCTCGTCCTCACGCGGCAGCGCCCGGTCGAGCGCCTCCTCGATCCGCGGAGACCACACCTGCTGGTAGGTTTCGAATGCGTCCACGTTCCCTCGACCATCCCGGATGCGGCGGATTCCGAGGACTTACCATCCCCCCGCCCGCCGAGGATGAAAAAAGGGCAGATTCACTCCTCCTCGCCGGCTTCGAAGTCCCGCTCCTCGATCTCTCCGTCCTCGTCGGGGACGAGGATTTTCACGCGCCGCTCGGCCGCCTCGAGGAGTTCCTGGCAGGCGCGCAGGTGCGCGACCGCCTCCTCGAAGAGCGCGAGCGATCGCTCGAGCGTCGCCTCTCCGCCCTCGAGGACCGCGACCGCCGCCTCCAGTTCCTTCAGGTGTTCCTCGAAGCTACCCGCCATCGACGGTCCCTCCTTCCACCCTCGAATCGAGCGTTCCCTTCGCCAGCCGGGTCCGGATGAGCGCCCCGGCCGGCACCCCCTCGGGCGATGTGAGCACCGCCCCGTCGAGCGTCGTGAGCGAGTAGCCCCGCGCGAGCACGCGGAGCGGGCTCAGCCCCTCGGCGCGCGCCGCGAGCGCCACCACCCGCTGGCGGGCGGCGGCGATCCGGTCCGTCGCCAGCCGCCGCAACGCCCGCGACTGCTCGTCGAGGCGCTGGGCGAACATGCGCAGCCGGTCCGGGAGTCTCCGGAGCCCGAAGGCCCCCTCGAGCGCCCGCACCCGCTCGCGCCGGGCGTCGAGAACGGCCCGGGCCACGCCGTCGAGGCGCGCCCGGAAGGAACGCAGCATCGCGCGGAGTTCGCGCTCGGACGGCACGACGATCTCCGCCGCCGCGGACGGCGTCGGCGCCCGGACGTCGGCCACGAAGTCGGCGATCGTGAAGTCCACTTCGTGCCCCACGGCCGACACCACCGGGATCCGGCTTTCCGCGATGGCCCGCGCCACCCGTTCCTCGTTGAAGGCAAAGAGGTCCTCGAGCGACCCCCCGCCGCGCCCCACGATGAGGACGTCCACCCCCCCGCGGCGGTTCAGCCCCTCGATGCCCCGCGCCACTTCCTCCGCCGCCCCCTCGCCCTGGACCCGGGCCGGCCAGAGGAGCACCGTGAGCCGCGGGAGGCGCCTCGCGAGCACCGTGAGGATGTCGCGCACCGCGGCGCCGGTGGGCGAGGTGACCACCCCCACCACGGCGGGCAGGAATGGCAGCGGCCGCTTCCGCCCGGGGTCGAAGAGCCCCTCGGCCGCGAGCTTCGCCTTCAGCTTCTCGAACGCGGCCTGCAGGGCGCCGAGGCCCCGCGGCTCCGCCATCCGGATGTCGAGCTGGTAGGTCCCCCGCGGCGGATAGACGTTCAGCCGCCCGCGCACGAGGAGTTCCTGCCCCTCCTCGAGCTCGAACCGGAGCCGTTCCGCGACGGACCTCCACATCACCGCCGACAGCGCGGCGCCCTCGTCCTTCAGCGTCAGGTACACGTGGCCGGACCGAGCGCGCGTCAGGTTCCCGATCTCGCCCACGACCCATACGTCCCGGAACTCCTCCTCGAGAAGGTCCTTCACGAGGAGGGTCAGGTCCGTCACGGTCAGGGGCGTCCGGTCCGACGCCACGCCCGGCTACCTCGCGTACTCGACCACCCGCGTCTCCCGCAGGACGGTCACCTTCACTTCCCCGGGGTAGACGAGCTGGTCCTCCACCGCCCGGCTGATCTCGCGGCAGATGCGCATCGCCTTGCGGTCGCTCACCTGCTGGGGGTCGACGATCACCCGCACCTCGCGCCCCGCCTGGATCGCGTAGGCGGAGCGGACGCCGTCGAAGCCGCAGGCGACCTCCTCCAGCTTCTCCATCCGCTTGATGTACCGCTCGAGGGTCTCCCGTCGCGCCCCCGGCCGCGCGGCGGAGATCGCGTCCACCGCCTGGGTGATCACCGCGTAGGCGCTGGACGGCTTCACGTCCTCGTGGTGGGCGGCGATGGCGTTGATCACGACGTCCGACTCGTTGAGCCGCCGGGCGAGCTCGGCAGCGACCTCCACGTGGCCGCCCTCCGCCTGCTGGTCGACGGCCTTGCCGATGTCGTGGAGCAGCGCGCAGCGCTTGGCGAGCTTGATGTCGAGCTTCAGTTCCGCGGCGATCATCCCCGCGAGATGGGCGCACTCGATGGAGTGCCGCAGGACATTCTGCCCGTACGAGGTCCGGTACCGGAGGCGCCCGAGCAGTTCCATGAGCTTCGGGTGCATCTTCGGCAGGTCGACCTCGTGGAGCGCTTCCTCCGCCGCCTCGCGGATGGTCTCCTCCACCTCCTTCACCGTCTCCGCGTAGATCTCCTCGATGCGCGCCGGGTGGATGCGCCCGTCGAGGACCAGCTTCTCCATGGTGCGCCGCGCGGTCTCCCGGCGCACCGCGTCGAAGGCCGACACCACCACGACGCCCGGGGTGTCGTCCACGATCACGTCGACGCCGGTGGTCTTCTCGAAGGAGCGGATGTTGCGGCCTTCCCGCCCGATGATCCGGCCCTTCATGTCGTCGCTCGGCAGCGGGACCACCGAGACCGTCGTCTCCGAGGAGTGATCGGCGGCCACCCGCTGGATGGAGGTGAGGACGATTTCGCGGGCCCGGCTCTCGCATTCCTCCCGCGCCTGATCCACCCGGCGGTTGATGAAAGCGAGCACCTCGCCCTCGATTTCCTCCTTGGCCCGGTCGAGTACGATCCCCCGCGCATCCTCCGGCGAGAGGCCGGCGATCTGCCGGAGTTTCTCTTCCTGCTTCTCGACGAGTTCGTTCGCCTCCTGTTCCCGCTGCTTCACCTTCGCCGCGTCCCGGCCCAGGCGCGTCGCCTGCTCCGCGAGTTCCTGCTCCCGGCGGTCGAGTTGCTCCGACTTCCGGTCGAGCTGCTCCTCCTTCCGGTCGAGTTTCCTCTCCGCCTGCCGCACCTCCCCGCGCTTCTCTTCCAGTTCCGCTTCGGCCTTCTCTCGATTGCGGAGCGCTTCGTCGCGCGCCGCGACCTCGGCCGACTTCCGGATGGATTCTGCCTCCCGCCTGGCTCCAGTCAGGATCTCCTCGGACCGGACCTTCGCGCTGTCGAGCGACTTCCGGTCCTGGTGCCAGCGGACGAGGAGCGCCGCGGCGGCACCGAGGATGATCCCGAGGGCGGCGGCGAGTCCGATCGTGACTGCGTCCACGGATCTCACCCCCCTCATGATCGTTTCAGAGAACGGTGGCGGAGGGACCCTTTCACGAGGGGGAGGCCGGCCGCGGGAGCGGCGCGGGCGTGGAGGCCGGAGATCGTGGGCAGCCTAGGCGGATCTCACCCCGGTACGCAGGGCCCCGGGCTGGTTTCGCCCCGGAGCCGGACCCGGAAAAGACCCCGCGAAGACCCCTGATGTGTCGTCGGTCCGCCCGACACGGGCGGAACCTGTTCGTCTCTGGCTCATCGTTTTCACGCTCGTCGCCACCGGCCCGACGCAGGACGCGGCAGGCCCGCGGTATATGGCCTCCGACCATGAGGCGGGTCGGTGTCCGCCGGCGACGAACGGGTCCGAAGTTGGACAGGTCCGCAGCCGTCAAGATCTTACGGCGGCTCCGCCTCTTCTGTCAAGACCATGGCCGGCGTTTCGTGAAGACCGCTCCGGGGCGGCCTCCGGGGCGCCGGGGAAACCCCGGTCGTGGTGGCCGCACCGGCTCCTACCCCGCCTCCTCCACCACCGCGAGGCCGGACCGCCGCCACGCCTCGACGTCCACGTTCACCACCGGAACGACGTACTGCCCTCCCCAGAAGGGGGCCGTCACCCCGTAGTAGACGATGTGCCCCTCGCTCAAGCGGATCTCCACCCGGCGCACGCGCGGGTCGAGGATGAGCCGGGCCTGCGCCCCCACGATCCGCTTCGCTTCGCGGCCGTCGGCCTCGAGGTCCACGATCACCACGTCGAGCAGGCTTCTCCCCCGCACTCCGCCGATGCTGACGAAGCGGTAGGTCCGTCCGCCCCGACCGGCGGCGAGCAGGGCGTTGAGAGCCTCGGCCAGCGGGCCCGTGACCGACGGGTCCCGCTCCTCGACCGGTTCGGGCGGCGAGCCGGCGGCCTCGGGCGGCGCCGCCGCCGGGGGGGCGGCCGGTTCAGCCGGCCGGGCCGGCCGCTCGGCCAGCTTTTGCAGGAGGTCGTCGACCTTCCCCGACAGTTCGCGGTTCCTTTCCTGCTCCCGCACCAGTTCGGCCGCCGTGTCGGCTGCCCGGCGGGCCACGGCCGCCGAGTCCGCGGTCAGTCGCGCGTTTTCCCGCAGCGCCGCGGAGATTTCCTCCCGCCCCTTCTCGAGCTCCGCGTTCCGGGCGGTGAGGGTCTCGATCCCCTCGCGGAGTTCCTCGATCCGGGCGCGCTGCTCCGCGGCGAGGCCGGTCTGCCGCAGCAACTCCTCCGACCGCGCGAAGAGACGCTCCCGGAGTTCCTCCATGGTCTCGTCCCGCCGGACGAGCTCCCGCGAGAGCACCTCCGCGCTCTCCGCGCCCGACCGTTCGTCCCGCTCGGCGACCCATCGCAGGAGGAACCACAGGAGTGCCCCCACCACGAGCGCCACGGCGGCGATGCCCGCGAGGAGGAAGACCAGGGGGCGTTTCCGCTCCCGCTCGATCCGCTCGATCAGGCGCTCCTGCGTGCGCTGGACGCCGCGGAACGTCTCGTTCAGCGCCTGGGTGGAGGTGACGATGGCCTCCGAGCGGTCGGCGCGCTCCAGCCGCTTCGCGATCCGGAGCTGCCCCTCGGCCAGCGCCCGCAGGCTGTCCCGCTCGGCGGCGATCGCCGCGGCGAGTTCGTGCAAGGGGGCGAGAGCCGAGCGGGGGTCGACCGGCCCCCCGGCCTCGCCCCGCGCGGGCAGATGATCCCCGCGGTCCGGTTCATCGGGTCCGGCACCGTTCGTCACGCTCCGCCTCCGTCGAGCAGCAGGACGCCGAGGATGGTCTTCCCGTCGACGATTTCCCCCCGGCGGACCATCGCGAGCGCGGCTTCCCGTGTCATGACATGCGTCTCCATCTGCTCCCCGGGATCCCGGTGCGGCGCCCCCGGCCCGAGGTCCGAGGCCAGAAAGAGGTGCAGGGCCTCCGTCAGCACGCCGGGGCTCGGGTAGACGACCGCGAGGAGGGAGAGCTTTCCGGCCGAGTATCCCGTCTCTTCGGACAGCTCGCGCGCCGCGCAGGACATCGGGTCCTCGCCGGGCTCCAGCGTTCCGGCGGGAAGCTCGATCAGCCAGCGGCCCACCGCGTGCCGGTACTGGCGGACGAAGACGATCCGGCCGTCCGGAAGTCGCGGCGCGATCACCGCCGCGCCGGGATGCTCCACCACTTCCCGCACGTACTCCCGCCCGGCCTCGTCGACGAGGCGATCGCAGCGCACGCGGATCCTGGTTCCTTCGAACGGGACGGTCGAGGAGAGCAGCCTGTGGCCCGGTGCGGTCATCGCGCCCCCGGCCGGAGGGGATCCTCCACCGGCGGCGGTGGTCGGTCGGGCGCCAGTTCCCGGTCCAGGTCGTCCTTGCGCACCTCGGCCGGCTCGAACGTGCGATCGCCGAGCCGCGCGGAGCGGATGGCGGCGAGGTCCGCCTCCCGCGGATAGGCGAGCAGCACCCGCCGCGTCTCGCCGGGATCGAGCAGGAGGGGACCCGGCTCGGGGACGAGGTTGCGGAGCGCCAGGTGCATGTAGGACGGAAGACCTCCGGAGCGGCCGGCGAGCGCCGCGTGGAGATCCACCGGAGGGATGGTCCGTCCCTCGGCATCCGTGAGGACGAGGCCCTCCGTCCCGAGGTCCAGCAGGGCCCCCTCCTCCTCGCCGGCCCGGGCCACGAGCAGCAGATAGGCGTGGCCGGCGGCGCCGGGGAACAGGTGCCGGTCCAGGTTCTCCCGGTCGTTCGCGTCGGCCCGCGGGTCATCCAGCGGGGTCTTCACGGTCAGGCGCGGATCACCCTCGGAGCGAAGGACGCGGATCATCCGCGCCGGGAGGTTGACCTCGGCCACGCGCTCGGCCTCGAAGCTCGGCGGGAGGAAGATCAGGGGGTAGATGAGCCGGGCCTGCAGGAACACGCCGCCGAGCAGCAGGACGACGAGGATCACGCCGCCCGGACCGAGCCGGCGCGCTCCGGGCCGGAGCGGGGCGGGAAACGATCCGGGCCTGGCGTCGAGTCGATCCGGCATCCTGCCCCGCTCCCGGCCGGGCCGGGTCAGTCCTGCTTGTCCCAGTTCAGCTTCTTGTTGTCGTTGAACCACTTCCTCGCTTCGGTGGGATTGGCGAAGTCCGCCGCCTTGCGGGGGGGAAGCGACAGCTTGTTCAGGGCCGTGACCATGTCCTCGCCGACGATGGTCCACTTGCGCTTCATCGCCTCGTCGCCGCCCTGGCTCTTCGAGTATACGCCTTCCGAGCCCTTGAGGACTTCCTCGAAGAACTCCTTGCGGATCCGCCCCGAGGCGCCTTCGTACATGGACATGGTGAAGGCCGCGCGGGCGATCACCGAGTCGTCCTTGTTCTTCAGGAGGTCCGTGAGGAGCTTCGTGACCGCGGGGCTCTCCGACTTGACCTTCCCCACCGATTCGAGCGCCGCCTCGCAGACCTTGTCGTCGGGCATCTTGACCTTCAGCTCGCGGTTGAGGACTGCGAGGACGATCTTCAGCGCATCCTCGCCGACGACCCCGCACTTCCTCATCAGGTGTGCGGTGACGACCTTGTCGTTGTGGCCCTGGAGCACGCCGAGGCAGTCCACCAGTTCGCCCCGGACCTTCTCGTCCTTCACCCGGGGGTTCTTGATGTACTCCACGATCTTGTCGATGGAAGCGATCAGGTCGGCCGACGTCTGCTTCTTGTAGCCGGCCTTGAAGTCCTTCACGTACGTCTTCGCTTCCTCGTCGAGCGTCTCCTCCGCCTCGGCACCGCCGCCCTCCTCGCCCTCCTTCGGGGGCGGCGGCGTCTCGTCGTCGCCCTGGGCAATGGTCGGCAGCAGGGCGAGGCAAAGGAGCATGAGACACAGGGAACCGCGGATGAGCCACTTCATCGATCGCCTCCTTCAGGGGCGTGACCCCGGCGAGGTACAATCAAACCGCATGCCGGGACCGGAAACTCCGATTCTAGCCTCCGCGTGCCCGCGTGGCAACTCCTGCGAAGTCCGGGGCGTCCCCTCCGGAGGTCACCCCCCGAGGTCACGCCTCCACCTATAACGACGGCAGCGGCATCCATGGACGAGGACATCGACCGGTTCCTGGTGTGGCTCACCGAAATGCGGGGCGCCTCCGTCCACACCGCGCGGGCCTACAGCGCGGACCTCGTGGATCTCTCGCGGTTCCTCCAGGCGCAGACCATCGAGGAGAGCAGGGCCGTGACGCTCCTCCATCTGAGGCTCTGGATGGCGGATCTGCTCGAGCGCGGGCTCGGCGCCTCGACGCGGGCCCGTCACGCCGCCGCGGCCCGCGCGTTCTTCCGGCACCTCGTCCGGGATGGCCGGATCGCGAGCGATCCGTCCGCCGCCCTGCGGACGCCCCGCCGCCCCCATCGGCTGCCCCATTACCTCGGCGCCGACGAGATCCGGCGGCTCCTCGACGCCCCGGGTCCCGCCGACGAGTTCGCCCTCCGGGACCGGGCCATCCTCGAGACGCTCTACTCCACGGGCTGTCGCGTGGGTGAGCTCGAGCGGCTCGACGAGGACGACCTCGACTTCCGGGCCGCGGCGGCGCGCCTGCGCGGCAAGGGCAAGCGCGAGCGGTTCGCGCCGCTCGGCTCTTTCGCGCTGAAGGCGCTCACGGACTGGCTGCCCTCCCGGCGGGCGCTGGCCGCGCCGGGGGTCTTCGCGCTCTTCGTGAACCGCACCGGGACTCGGCTCACCTCCCGTTCGGTGGCGCGGCTCCTCGCCAAGTACATCGCCCGGGCGGGACTCGACGGCCGGACGTCCCCCCACACGCTGCGCCACTCCTTCGCGACGCACCTCCTGGAGGCCGGAGCGGATCTGCGCTCGGTGCAGGAGCTTCTGGGCCACGCGAACCTGGAGACGACGCAGATCTACACGCACGTCACGACGGACCGGATGCGAAAGGTCTACGACGCCACCCACCCCCGGAGCTGACGTCTCCCGGCCCGCGCCCCCCGCCGGTGGTCCGCCGCGGCCCGCCGCCGATCCCCCCGCTCCGATTGCCCTGCCGACCGGGAAAATGCTCTCTCCCGGCCCGTCATCGGTTTAATCTCAGGGACTCGCCCGGACTCTCGCGACCCCTTCGTCTAGTCCGGCCCAGGACATCAGATTTTCGATCTGAGAACACGGGTTCGAATCCCGTAGGGGTCGCCAACCCACGCCCCTTCGGGGCGCGGAGTGGAGCAGGCCGACGGCGACGGCGACGGCACGAGCCGCGGCGGCATCTACGGACCACATGAACCCCCGACGCGCGCCGCCGACGACGGGTGCGTCCCGGAATTTCACGGCCCGATCCCCGACGTCCTGACCGCCGTGGACGCCGCCGCAATCCTGAAAGTCAGCCTCGTGACCGTCCGCCGCCACCTGGCCGACGGCTCGATCCCCTCCCGCAAGCACGGCCGCCAGCGCCACATCCTGAAGGAGGACCTCCTGAAGTCCCTCTCCGCGAAGTCCCTCCGCCGCACCCGCTGAGTCCGTGCCGGTCTCGGGCTCGTCCGCCGGTGGTAGGATCTATCCCGATGCGACGCATCCTGATCATCGCCGGGGTCCCGGCCCTGCTTCTCGGCGCGGCGGCGATCACATGGCAGGCGCTGGATCGCCCGCCGCTCAGCCTCGTCGCCCAGTACGGCCTCCCCCCCACCGGCGGCCCCACCGGCCGCACGAAGACGATCGAGGGCGTCACCTTCGTGGAACTGATGCCCGGCTACTTCCTGATGGGCGTGCGCGATTGCGGATGCGACAACGGGAACCTGCTCGGGCGCCTCTGCGCATCCCTCGGTCTCCCGTGGGGCCGGCCACCGTGCCACGAGAGCTCCTGCAGTCCTCCCCACTGGGTCGAGGTCGACCGCAGCTACTGGATCTCGGCCACCGAAATCACGAATGAGGCTTTCGAGCGGTTCTCCCCAGACCATCGGCGCACCGACTTGTCCAGGGAGTCCTTCGATCCCGTCCTTCTCTCCCGGAGCGACAACGCGTGGGACTACTGCACCTGGCTCTCGAGCCGCGGCGAACTATCGGTACGACTGCCGAGCCCCGCCGAGTGGGAAAACGCCTGCCGGGCAGGTTCGACCGACGCGTACTGCTTCGGCGAGGACGAGAACCTGCTCGG
>JALOQY010000118.1 GCA_025459285.1 Planctomycetota bacterium
CAGGGCGACGAGAACGAAGCGGACGTCGGGTGGCAAGGCCGCCAACCGGAGGAACGAGGAGTGGCTCGCCGGCTTCGGCTTCGTCACAAGGTCCATCGGCGGCGTCAGCCTGCCCGCCCCTGACCGGAAGTATTTTCCATGCCACCACGCACCGGGTTGACGGGGCGTCCCCTCCGGCGCGGCGGGGACCATCGGGACGGCGACTGCCCGCCGGGGGCGCGATCTCGCGGTCCCTCTGCCGCCGGACGCGATGGGCCTCGGGCTCGGCGCCACCGCGCCGCGCTGGCAGCACCCGGCGGGCGGGGTGGTGACATGCCGGCCTGAGCGATCCGGATCGGCGCGCGCCGAGGCCTCCCCTTCCGGGTCGGCGCGCGCCGGGGGCCGTCCGGGACCTTTACCGGTTCTTCACGATTCCTGTGATCATGGGCGGCCTATCTGAGCGAGGGTCCCATGAGAACCGCCTGCGTCGTCCTGTGCCTGAGCGTGCTCGTCGCCTGCGGGGGGCGATCGGGGTCGCGGAAGGCCATCCAGAACAAGGGCTCCGACACCCTGGTCAACGTCGCCCAGACCTGGGCCGAGGAGTACAAGAAGGTGAACCCGAACGTCGCCGTGGCGGTGAGCGGCGGAGGCACGGGCACCGGACTCTCCGCCCTCATCAACGGCACCGTGGACATCGCGAACGCGAGCCGGAAGATGGAGCCGAAGGAGATCGAGCTGGCCCGCAAGCACGGCATCGAGCCGGTGGAGTTCATCGTCGGCTACGATGCCCTCGCGGTCTACGTCCACGCGAAGAACCCACTCCCCTCGCTCACCATGGCGAAGCTCGCCGAGATCTACGCCGACGGCGGCTCCATCAGCCGGTGGGACCAGCTCGGGGTCGACGTCCCCGACGCGAAGGACAGCAAGATCGTGCTGGTGAGCCGCCAGAACAACTCCGGCACCTACGCCTACTTCAAGGAGGCCGTCCTCGGGAAGGACCGCGAGTACCGGATGGGCACCCTCGACATGCACGGCTCGAAGGACGTGGTGGACCTCGTCCACAAGACGCCCGGCGCGATCGGCTACAGCGGCCTCGCTTACCACACCGACGAGGTCCGCATGATCCCGATCGCGAAGGACGACGACTCGCCGGCGATCATCCCGTGCGAGAAGACCGCCCTCGACCAGAGCTATCCGATCGCCCGCCCGCTCTTCATGTACTCGCGCGGCCAGCCGGAGGGCGAGGTGAAAGCCTATCTCGACTGGATCCTCTCCGACGCCGGCCAGCGCGTCATCGCCGACCGGGGCTACGCCCCCGTCCGGCCGCTCCCGGAGAAGTGACATGACGCCGCACTACGAAGAGCGCATGGAGAAGGACCTCGGTGAGATCCGCGAGGCGCTCACATCGATCGGCGGGATGCTCGATCGGGCCATCGCCGACTCGGTGAAGGCCCTCCTCACACGTGACGTGCCGCTGGCCTCGATGACGGTCCTCCGGGACATGCCGGTGAACCGGGCCTCCCGGGATCTCGACCGCCTCTGCCACCGTTTCGTGGCCCGCCACCTCCCCAGCGCCGGGATCCTGCGCTTCATCTCCGGGGTCCTCCGGGTGAGCATCGGGCTAGAGCGGATCGGCGACTACGCCGTGGCCGTGGCGCGGGAGGCGATCCAGCACCGGGCCGCGCTGGACGAGAGGACGGTCGGCGAACTCGAATCCATGGCCTCCCAGGCCCGCGGGATGCTCGGCCACTCCATCGAGGCGTTCGTGAAGCTCGACGTCCCCCTCGCCCGGGAGACCATGGCGCTGGAAGACCGCGCTGACGCGCTCTTCCGGTCGGTCTACCACGAGCTGATCGCGGAGGCCGAGCGGGACGGCGCTCCGGTAAGGGACCTCTTCGGCCTCCTCAACACCTTCCACCGCCTGGAGCGGGTCACCGACCAGTCGAAGAACATCTGCGAAGAGACCCTTTTCGCCGCCGTCGGCGAAGTGAAGGCGCCGAAGGTCTACCGCATCCTCTTCATCGACGACCGCAACGCCGGCGCGAGCGTGATGGCGCAGGCCATCGCGAAAAAGTCCTTCCCGGAGAGCGGCCGGTACGCGAGCGCGGGCTGGGACCCGATCGCCGCCCTCGACCCGGGGTTCGTGGCCTTCATGGACCGCTTCGGCCACGACATCCGCAACATCGCCCCGGCGAAGATCGACGGCTCGCGCGAGGCGCTGCGCCAGTACCACGTGGTCGTCGCGCTCGCCCCGGGCGCCGATACCCACGTCGTGGAGCGCCCCTACACCACGGTGCTCCTCGACTGGTCGGCGGAGGTCGCCGCCGCCGGCCCGATCGGCGCGTTCGAGGACTCCCACCGCGAGGCCCTCTACAAGTTCCTCGCCCCGAAGATCCGCGAGTTGATGGAACTCCTCCGCGGAGACCAGGCCTCCTGATGGGCGCCGCGCCGGAGATCCATCCCCGGCCCGCCGCCGCCGACCGCCGCGACCTCGCGTGGTGGGTGGACAAGTCCGTGGCGATCCTCGTCTTCACCGGGGGGATCTCGGCGATCGTCTTCATCCTCGGGATCTTCGTCTTCATCACGAAGGAGGGCTTCGGCTTCATCTTCGGGTCGCTCGACATCGGCGGCTTCTTCGGTTCCACGAAGTGGCGGCCGACGTCGACCCCGCCCACCTACGGCATCCTCGCCCTCCTCGCCGGCACGGCCAGCGTCACCGGCCTCGCCATGCTCATCGCCGTTCCCTTCTCGCTCGGGGCGGCGATCTACATCGCGGAGTTCGCGAAGGGTAAGACGCGCGAGGTGCTGAAGGTCCTCGTGGAGATGCTCGCGGCCATCCCCTCGGTGGTCTGGGGGTTCATCGGCCTCATGGTCATGAACCCGCTCATCATCAACGCCTTCGACGTACCGGTGGGGCTCTGCGTGCTGAACTCCGGGGTCATCCTCGGGCTCATGGCCGCGCCGATCATGACCACGATCGCCGAGGACGCCCTCAAGGCCGTGCCCGACACGTATCGGGAAGCGGCCGAGGCCATGGGCGCCACGCGCTGGCAGATCGTGTGGAAGGTGGTCCTGCCGGCGGCGAAGACCGGCCTCGTGGCGGCGGTGCTCCTCGGTGTCGGCCGCGGCTTCGGCGAGACGATGGCCGTCCTCATGGCGAGCGGCCACTCGGTGAACCTGCCCACCAGCGTCTTCGATTCCGTGCGGGCGCTCACCGCCACGATCGCGGCGGAACTCGGCGAGACGTCCGTGGGCTCCGACCACTACCGCGTGCTGTTCACGCTGGGCATCCTGCTCTTCGTCGTGACTTTCGCCATCAACCTGACCGCCGATCTGATCGTGAGGGGGATCCGGAAGAAGTGAGCCAGTTCACCGCCACGCCCCGGAACCACCGCCAGCACCGCCGGCAGAGCGTCGTGAAGGCGATCTTCCTCCTGATGACGGTCCTCCTGATCGTCCCGGTGCTGCTCATCCTCACGTTCCTGATCGTGAAGGGCGCGCCGGTCCTCTCCTTCGAGTTCCTCTTCGCGATGCCGGAGAACGGCATGACGGCGGGCGGCATCCTCCCCGCCCTGGTGGGCACGGTGTGGCTCGTCACGGTGGCGCTCCTCGCCTCGGTTCCGGTCGGGGTGGCGGCGGCGATCTACCTCTCGGAGTATGCGCCGGACAACTGGCTGACCCGGGCCATCAACCTCGCGATCATCAACCTCGCCGGCGTCCCCTCCATCGTCCACGCGCTGTTCGGGGTCGGCGCGTTCGTCCTCTTCTTCAAGTTCGGGACGAGCATCCTCGCGGCGAGTCTGACGCTCGCGATCATGACGCTGCCGGTGGTGATCGTCTCCACGCTGGAGGCGCTGCGGTCCGTGCCCCAGGCCTTCCGCGAGGCCTGCTGGAACATGGGCGCCACACGGTGGCAGACGATCCGCAAGGTGGTCCTGCCGAACTCCGTGAGCGGCATCCTGACCGGCGTGATCCTCGAGGTCTCCCGCACGGCGGGTGAGACGGCGCCGATCATGTTCACCGGGGCGGCGTTCTTCCTGCCCTTCCTGCCCCAGGGCGTCCTCGACCAGACGATGGCCCTGTCGCTGCACCTCTTCGTCATCTCCACCCAGGTGCCGGGGGTGCCGGAGGGCTTCCCCTACGGGGTGGCGCTCGTGCTGATCTCCCTCGTCCTCCTGATGAACGCCATTTCGATCGGCTTCCGCACATGGCTCCGAGGGAGGAAGAAGTGGTAGCCGCGACGACCGCCAAGGTCCTGCTGCGCGGCCTCTCCGTGAGCTACCACGGAAAGCCGGCGCTCCGTGACGTGAGCCTCGAGATCGGCGAGCACGAGATCTTCGGGATCATCGGGCCGGCGGGGAGCGGGAAGACGAGCCTGCTGCGCGCCCTGAACCGGATGGACTCCTTCGTGAGCGGCATGCGCGTAGCGGGGGACATCATCCTCGACGGCCGGAACCTCCGCGACTGGCGCAACCTCTACGCGCTGCGGCGGCGGATCGGCGTCGTGTTCCCGCTGCCCGTCGGGCTGCCGCTCTCGGTCTACGACAACGTGGCCTTCGCGCCGAGGCTCCGGGGAGTGCGCCGCCGCGCAGCCCTCGACGAGATCGTCGAGCGCTGCCTCCGGCGCGCCGCGCTGTGGGACGAGGTGAAGGACCGGCTGAAGTCGCTCGGGAGCCTCCTTTCCGGCGGCCAGCAGCAGCGGCTCACGATCGCCCGCGCCCTGTCCCAGGCCCCGGACCTGCTCCTGCTCGACGAGTTCTCCATCGCCGTGGACCCCGTGACCACGATGCGGATCGAGGACGTCCTCAAGGAGCTGAAACACGAGGTGACGATCGTGCTCGTCACGAACCTCGTGCAGCAGGCGCGGCGGCTCGCCGACCGGACGGCGTTCCTCCTCTCCGGGGAGCTCGTGGAGGTGGGCGACACCGAGGACCTTTTCGCCGGGCGAGTCGAGGACGAGCGGACGCGGGACTACCTGGAGGGGCGCTTTGGCTAAGGACGCCCCCGCCATCCGGACGGAGCGCCTGAACCTCTACTACGGGGAGTTCCAGGCCCTCTTCGACGTGGACCTCGCCGTGAAGCCGGGGATCATCACCGCCCTCATCGGCCCCTCGGGCTGCGGGAAGACGACGCTCCTGCGGTGCGTGAACCGGATCAACGAACGCCTCGGCTACGTGCGGACCACCGGGCGGATCGAGGTGATGGGCGAGGACATCTACGCCCCGGGCGTGGAACTGGCCCAGGTCCGCAAGCACATCGGGATGGTCTTCCAGCGGCCGAATCCCCTGCCGCTCCCGATCCGGGACAACATCCTCTTCGGCCACCGGATCCACCGGGAGGGGCCGCGGGTCCGGCGGGCCGAGGAGGACCGGATCGTGGAGAGCGCCCTTCGCGAGGTCCTCCTCTGGGACACGGTGAAGGACCGGCTCGATCGCAAGGCCACTTCGCTCTCCCTCGAGGAGCAGCAGAAGCTCTGCATCGCACGGCTTCTGCCCCTGAAACCGAAGGTGCTCCTGATGGACGAGCCATGCTCGGCCCTCGACCCGAAGGCCACCCAGACGGTGGAGGAGATGCTCTGGGAACTCCGGGGCGCCTACACGATCCTCATCGTGACCCACAACATGGCCCAGGCGCGCCGGGCCAGCGACGAGTGCGTCTTCATGCTCATGGGGAAGCTCATCGAGCACGGGCCGACGGACGACATGTTCGTCACTCCGCGGGATTCGCGAACGGCGGACTACATCGAAGGCCGATACGGGTAGGGTGACACCATGGGACGTCTGAACGTCATCAGCGGTCTGGACGGGTCGAAGACGCCCTTCCTCCGCGGCGTCCTCACCCGCTCCCTGCAGAACTGCGGTCTCTCCTTCGACGACGCCTTCGCCATCGCCTCGAAGGTCCGCAACGAGGTCTCGAACCTGAAGGAGATCCCCGCCGCCGACCTGAAGCGTCGCGTGCTCCACTACCTCGATCCGTTCTCCGAGGAGATCCGCAGACGCTACGAGTCCCCGCGCCACCGGACGGGGCTCATCCTCGTGCGCAGCCCGGACGGCCACACTTCCCCGCTGTCCCGGGGGGGGCTCCGCCTGAAGCTCGAATGCTGCGGCCTCAACGCGGACAAGGCGGTGGTGGTGGCCGCGGCCATGCACGATGACCTCCTCGCCCGCGGGCTCACCGAGATCTCCGAGGAGGATCTCCGGACGCGGACCCACGCCCGCCTGCGCCAGGAGCTGGGCGACAAGGGGGCTTCGGTCTACCTCTCCTACGAGGCGTTCCGGGCCAGCGGCGTCCCGCTCGTACTGCTGGTGGGCGGCGCCCCGGGCACGGGGAAGAGCACGGTCTCCTCGCAGATCGCCCACATGTTCGAGGTCTCCCGGACGCAGCCCACGGATCTGCTGCGGGAGGTCATGCGGGTGATGATCCCGGAGCGCCTCGTGCCGGTCCTCCACCGCTCCTCCTTCCGGGCGGGGGAAGCGATGCCCGGAGCGGAGGATCTCCGCAACGGGGACGCGGCCCTCGTGGGCGGCTTCCTCGCCCAGAGCGACCTCGTGACGGTGGCCTGCGAGGCGGCGCTCAAACGGGCGCTGGACGAGCGGCTGTCGATCATCCTCGAAGGAGTCCACATCCATCCCCGCGCCCTGCCGAAGGTGCCGGACCCCGAGGCGATCGTGGTCCACCTCATGCTCGCGGTGATCCAGCAGAAGACTCTTCGCGCGCGGATCCGGGGTCGAGGGAAGGACGCGCCGGACCGGCGGGCCGCCCGGTTCCTCGACCACTTCGACGCGGTGTGGGGCCTCCAGTCCTGGCTTCTCGCGGAGGCGGAGAAGGCCGGCATCCCGGTAGTCGAGAACTCCGACCGCGAGCACACGATCCAGGAGATCGCCGCCACGATCATGCGCGCGATCGTGAAGCGCTTCCCCCTGAAAACCGGGAAGCCGTCACCCGACAGGCCGCAATGATCCGGATTTGAACGCCTCCGGGGTTTTGCAGAACCCCTATCCGCCCTTGACGAGATCCATGGAATCCGCCGCTACCCTCACGGATCGCGGCGAGGGCCGCCGCTCAGTGTACCGGACTCAGTGGGTCCGGTGATTCAAGAAGCTCCCCAGGAGGTTGGGCCATGCGGTTCAGGTTAACCACCATGTCGGTCCTGTTGCTCACGCTGGTGCTCGCCACCGGCGTTGCCGGCGCCGCGGAGGAGTGCCGGCGCCTCACCATCAGTGACACGGCGCCGGTCGATCGCATCGAGATCGACCCGCTCGTGGACCAGAAAGGGAACGGAAAGAAGTTCACGGGCAATGCGACGCTCTACCTTGACGACGCGAGCGAGATCGCGCTCACGGCCGTCCGAACGCTCATCAAGCCGACCGGGAACTGGAAGTTCACGCTGAAAAGCCTGGGGTCAAGCGCACCGAAGGCGATGATCCTCGTGGAGACGAACGGGGACCAGACCCAGGTCCTGAAGCTGAAGCTCCTGCTGAAGCTCGACCCGATGGTCTCGCAGAAGGACCCCTCGAAGGGGACGATCGGGGGCTGCCCGCAGGGCGGGGACGGGGCCATCGAGTTCGTCGAGGTCCCGACGCCGACCACGGATCTCGAGAGGCGCAGCGTCCTGGCCTCCCCCTCGGTCGACGTCGACGGGAAGAGCCACACCATCGACTTCGAGACCATTCTGCGCAGCGGTGAACAGCGCGGCACGGGGATCTTCGGGCTGCTCTACAACAAGATGGGCGAGCCCCTCCAGCAGGCCGACGGCTCCCTGGTCATCTCCAACGACAACGACCACTCCACGCTGCTGGATGTCCACGGCAAGCTGTTCATGATGTCCCAGTTCGAGAGCCGTCCCGCCGCCTTCTACCTCACCGAGATGCACCAGAACGCCGACAGCGGGAAGCTGACCGCGCTCAGCACCAAGCCGGTGGACTTCTCCGCGGTGGAGGGGGGCTGGGTGCACTGCGCCGGCTCACGGACCCCCTGGAGGACCCATCTCGGCTCCGAGGAATACGAGCCGGACGCCCGCTACGTCGACCCGGTGACCGGTCTCCGGGACGGAGAGAACGAGAACGGCTACTACCGTGCAATGGCCCGGTACTTCGGGAACACGCCGGACGGCGAGGACCCCACCCGGTGCAACCCCTACGACTACGGCTACGTGGTGGAGGCGACGGTCACCGGGCCGGACATGGGCATCGGAACCTTCGCCGCCAACGTCGACGTTCAAAAACACTACTGCATGGGCCGCCTGGCGGTCGAGCTGGCCTACGTCATGCCGGACGAGAAGACGGCCTACATCACCGATGACGGCACCATGGTCGGGCTCTTCAAGTTCGTCGCCGACCAGGCCGGGGACCTCAGCTCGGGGAGCCTTTTCGCGGCGAAGCTGACGCAGACCTCCGCCACCAACGGCGGCCGCTTCGACATCGACTGGATCCTGCTGGGCTCCGCCTCGGACGCCGAGATCCGGAACCTCATCAACACGGGCGGCGCCGGCGGCGGGAAGATCACGTTCGCCGACATCTTCGACGCCACGAATGCCGTGAAGAACCCCGACGGCACCTACTCCGCGCCGGCCGGCTACACCGGCATCAGCCACGGCCACGAAGCGCAGGGAGACGGCACCTTCAACGAGTGCCTCGACCTCCAGCCCGGCATGGAGAAGGCCGCCGCCTTCCTGGAAACGCGCCGCTATGCCGCGCTGCTCGGTGCCACCATGGAGTTCCGGAAGGAAGAAGGCGTCACCTTCGACCCCGTGAACCAGAAGTTCTACATCGCCATGAGCGAGGTCAGCAAAGGCATGCTGGCGAACGCGGACGGCGCCAGGAGCAAGACCGAGGCCTTCAGCACCGACGACATCCGGGTGCCTCAGAACAACGCCGGCGCGGTCTACGTCTGTGACGTCGACGCCAGCTACTCGCTCGTGAACATGACCGGTCTGGTCGTCGGGAATCCGAACCCGACGGGTCCGGATTACGCGGCCGGCGGGAAGTACGCCGGCAACGCGCACGACGTCAACGCCATCTCCAACCCGGACAACGTGACCTGCATCCCGGGTTACGACATCCTCATCATCGGCGAGGACACGGGCAGCGGGCACCAGAACGACGCGATCTGGTCCCTCGACCTGAAGACCCTGGAGCTGACCCGGATCCAGACGACTCCCTACGGCTCCGAGACCACGTCACCGTACTTCTACCCGAACATCAACGGGTGGGGCTACATGATGAGCGTCATCCAGCACCCGTACGGGGAGTCCGACAGCGACAAGGTGGGCCCCGGGTCCGCCGAGCGCAATGCTTACACGGGGTACGTCGGGCCATTCCCGGCCCTGGATTGACTCCCGACTGCCTGGGGACTGACCGGAGCGAGGGGGCATTCGCCCCCTCGCTCCCTCTGTTTTCTGGAGGAGCCACGACGCTCGGCCTTTGCCGTCCCTTGAATGGACCTTTCTCATCTTCCCCATACTCTCTCCACAGACGCGGGCTAGTCTCCTGGTCGGTGCCATTGGGAGGGCAGGTCATGCACACGCGACTCGTTTTCGCAATCCTGGTATTCGCATTCCTCGCCGGCTGCAGCGACGGGGGCAAGACCGGCGATGGGCCCCCCGGGGGCGCCGGTTCCGATGCCCCGAAGAACGCCCTCGTGAACCAGACGGCCTACGTTCCGCCGCAGTGCTACACACAGACCAAGGACGCGGACGGACGCGTCGTCAACACCTGCTACACCTGCCACCAGGCGGGCCGGGAGCCGAACTACGTCGACGACCGGGACTTCCAGCTCGAGTACACGATGGTTAGCGATGCGCTCGTGAATCCATGGCGCAACCTCTTCGAGGATCGGAGCGCGAGGGTCGCCGCGATATCCGATGCGGAGGTCCGCGGATATGTCCGAGCGGGCAACTACCGGGACGCGGCCGGCAGGATCATCCTCGCCCGGCAGCTCGGAAAGGTCCCGTCAGACTTCGACCATGACGGCGACAGGATATGGGACGGCTACGTCCCCGACTGCTACTTCGACTTCGACGAGGAGGGGTTCGATCGCGATGGCGCCGGCGCGTACACGGGCTGGCGCGCATTCGCCTACTACCCCTTCCCGTCGACCCACTGGCCCACCAACGGCTCGATCGGCGACGTGGCGATCCGCCTGGGCGGAGTCTTCCGCAGGAACGCCGCCGGGCAGTTCGATCTCGCCACCTACATCCTCAACCTCGCCATCGTCGAGGCGATGATCAAGCAGCGGGACGTCGGCATCGAGCTCGTGGACGAGAACCTGTTCGGAGTCGATCTCGACAAGGACGGCGTGCTGGGCACGGCCAGAATCGTCAGGTACGGATGGGACCCCCTGCGGGGGATCACGATGTCATACGTAGGGCAAGCCGGGGTGGCCCAGTTGACGGGCGACGTGCACCTGGCGGCAGGCCTCTTCCCGGAGGAGACGGAGTTCCTCCAGAGCCTGCGCTACCTGGACGAGGCCGACGACGGCACCGTCGACATGGCCTCCCGGATGAAGGAGCTGCGCTACGCCCGCAAGTACGGCTGGCGCACCTACGCCGATCTGATGCAGGTCGCCCTCGACGAGGTGAAGGACCGGCACGACTTCCCGGACCGCTTCCGCCAGCTCATCGGGGACATCGAACGCGGCATCGTCAATCCTGACAGCGGCTGGGTCTTCCAGGGGTTCATCGAGGACCGCAAGGGCGCGTTGCGTCCCCAGACATACGAGGAGACGGCGTATTGCGCGGGTTGCCACGGCGGCGGCATCGGGGCGACCACCGACAGCACCTTCTCCTTCGCGCGGAAACTCGAGAGCGACTGCTACCGGCGAGGCTGGTATCACTGGACGCAACGCGGATTGGCGGGCCTGAACGAGCCCAAGGTGGAGATCACCGGCGCGGGAGTCCACTACGAGTACACGTACTACCTGATGTACACCAGGTCCGGAGACGAGTTCCGCGGCAATGCCGAGCTTCGCGACAGGTTCTTCCATGCCGACGGCACGATCCGGACCGACATGATCGAAGCCCTGCATGACGACGTCGCGGTGGCCCTGCTGCCCTCGGCAGAGCGGGCGAGGGCTTTGAACAAGGCGTACTGGACCATCGTCCTCGATCAGGACTTCATCGAGGGCCGCGAGGTCGTGGTGGGGCCGGCCGACAAGGTGCTGAACGAAGTCGAGCCGGAGCAGCCGACCGGCGTGGAGCAGGCGACAGGCGTCGCCGGGAGCGCGGGCAGCTACCGGCCGACATCCGCCGCCGACCGGCCCGACCCCGTGCTCGACAGTCTGGGCACCGGAGTGTTCGGCGTCGGAATGGGCGGCCCCGACGGAGCCAACTACGAGGTTGACTGGAACGGCCTCATCCGCAAGAGCAGTTACGCCTCGGGGATCGAAGGCGTGACGTTCACGTTCCCACCACGCCTCACCCTGCCCACGAGGGAGATCCTGGCCCTGCAAGCCATCCCGGTCTGCTACGACTGCCACCGGGTGGGGTCCCCGATCGTGGACAGTGACCGCAGGACGACCCTGCCCGTGGACTACCCGGCCACCGTCGCGACACCGGAGGAGACCGCCGTCCTCACCCGACTGACCTTCGACGAGGGGCGCGACGTCGGGGCCCGGTGGAGCCCCGACGGTACGACCATCGCGTTCGTCTCCGACCGGAGCGGCAGCAACCAGGTCTGGTTGATGGATGCGGATGGCAGCAACCAGCGCCAGCTGACGAGCGGCCCCGCCAGTCACGCGTGGCCGGACTGGAGCAGCGACAGTCGGCGGCTCCTCTACTGGGAGCACGACGGCGGCACTCACGCCATCAAGACCATCGCCGTTGACGGCAGCGGAGAGACCACCGTGGTTTCCAGCAGCGAGTATCTCGACAGCCCGGCATGGCGGCCCGACGGCCTTCACATCGCGTACAGCGCGATCAGTGGCGGCAACTGGGACGTCTGGCTGGCGATGGCGGACGGA
>JALOQY010000435.1 GCA_025459285.1 Planctomycetota bacterium
GGTTCATCACCTCCGTGAAGGTGGTCGCTCCGCTTCTTCTGACGGGCCTCCTCGTGTGGAACGTCGTGAGTCTGTTCCAAGGTGGCGGCGTCTACGGAGCCTCGAGCGGCTACTCGCTCCTCTCCAACATCCTCGGCGGGTGGGCGATCACCGCATTGGTCTTCGCGAGCGGGTTCATCGTCCTCTTGATCGTGAAGCGCAGGGAGAAGCGGGGCTTCGTCGAGGAGGAAATCGAGTGGGAGGGCGGCCCCGGGCGCGAGCCGCGCTGCTGATCCGCGGCGGCCAGGAAGCAGATCCGGTGGTGGGCAGGGAGGAGACCCCGCGTTCGACGGGGGCCGCGTTCCGCCCGTGGTGACCGGCAGTATCCTGCGAGCGGCACGCGCATCCCACTCGCGGATCTGTTCTCGATGGGCCACCCGATGGCGCCGCAGATCGTCGCCGGGTTTCCGCGGCTTCCGGCCGACATCCGGGAAGTGGAGCCGTTCTACGCGGAGTGCCTCAGCGTCCTGACGTTTCTCGTCGAGCGGTTCGGCGTGGAGTTCGTCCGGGAGGTCGTGGCCCGCGCCTGCGCGGGCGAGGGCCCGGAGGCGGCGCTGCCGTGGCTCGCGGCCCATCCGCCGCCGGATGGGTCGGTTCCGCCCGCCACCGTCCCGGAGCTCGAGGCCGCGTGGCTCGATTGGGTCCGTCCCGGATTCGCCCGACTTCTCGTGAAGTAGTGGACTCGTCGGGTCACTTCGGCGGCGGCGGGGCGCCCGTGAAGAGGATCTCCCGGCCTCCCGCGCCGCGGACCATGTCCACCACGCGCACGACTTCGGCGAACGGGACCCAGGCCCAGGCGTTGATCTGGACGGTGGGCGGGGGGTCGCCCCGGAGCAGGCCGCGCACGCGGTCCGCGAGCAGCGCGAAGCTCTCCCCGTCCGTGCCGAGGTCCTCACCGGGGAGCTTGACCCGCGTCCTCGTCTCCCCACTTCGACGCTCGAGCTCGATGACCAGGCTCGGGGCGCCGCGCAGTCCCTTCGTGAGCGGGATGAAGCAGGGCACGCACCCCTCGGTCCCGTTCCGGTCGGTGACGGCCCAGTGGAGGCGGACCATCCGGACGACCGGATCGGCGCACGCCATCATGACCCACTGAACCTCCCGCCAGCGGACTTCGGCGCCGACGGTCAGGAGCGCCGGCGTGAGGGAGGGCGCCATCGAGTGACCGTCGTCGCGCCGGACCCCGGCGAGGACGGACAGGCGGAGCTTCAGCTCCTCGTGGGAGACCCGGTCCCCCGCGCACCAGACCTCGTCCGAGCCCGGGATGAGGACCTCCGCGGCGGCCAGCTCCTCCTTCGCCTGCTCTGCGGTCGTGGAAACGGGGAGGGAAAGCCTTTCGCGCGCGGAGTCGGGGGCGGCCGACCAGACCAGCAGTCCGAAGCGCCGCACCGGCTTCTGCGCGAGGAGCCGCGCACCCCACGGCAGGCCCGGCGGGAGGGCGAAGGCCGGCTCGGGGGCCGGGTCCGGCGCGGCGACCGCCGGTCCGCCGTCACGCACCTCCGCCGTTCCGGCGGGCGGCGCGGCGAGGGTCGGCGCTGCCTCCGGCGGAGAGGGCGCCTTCGGGTCTCCCCGTCCCGAGAGCAGGACGACGAGTACCACTCCGACCGCCGCCGCGCCGGCCCCGGCGCCGATCCATGGCCACGGCGAGCGGGTCCTTCGGGCCGGACGAAGCCGCCGGGAGCGAACAGGGGATTCCGTCATGTTCCGACCCTCCCTGCGCCGGCGTGCCCCGATGGGCCGCGGGCGCCAGGAGGCGATCCTATTCGCCGCACCGCTTCGGAGACCCGGGAATGAGGGCCGTGGCCGGGCCCCCCCGGGGCCCGCCGGCGACCGCCGCCGGCGTGGACCGGGCCCTCCGCCCGAACCCTGTCCTCGCCAACTTCCGGGTTCCTCGGATCAAAGACGCCGAATCCCGGTTACAGCCTATGGCTTGGCCCATCCTGGTGCCGGACTGTCTCTGGAGGCTCATATGAAGTTCGCACTCCGCATCGTCGCCCTCGTGGCGTTCCTGCTGGCCCTGGCCGGCCCGTCCTCTTCCCTCACCTACCTGAAGATCTGGAGCTTCGACCCCGGGGTCAGTTCCACCTACCTCGGCTACTACTACTGCGGCGGCGTGGACAACGTCGGAGACCTGAACGGCGACGGCATCAACGAGGTTGCCGCGGGCTCCTACAACCAGCGCGCGGTCTACGTCCTCTCCGGCTCCAACGGATCCCGTCTGGCCACGATCAGCGGCTCGGTCAGCTACTACGGGATGTGCGTCTCGGGCGGTGGGGACGTGGACGGCGACGGCACGCCCGACATCGCCATCGGGACCTACGCTTCGTCCGTGTTCGAGGTCGTCTCCGGCAAGACCTTCAAGGTGATCCACAGCGTCAGCGGCGCCTCCTACATCGGCTGGAGCGTGGCCATCATCGGTGACCTCGACGGGGACGGATGCTCCGAGTTCGTCTCCTCGAACTCGGGAGGAACCAGTTCGAGCAACGTCTGGGTGTACGACGGCAGCACGGGCAAGGTCCTCTACTCGCTCAGCCTGCCCTCCGGCACCAGCGGGTACTACTTCGGCCGCCAGCTGGGCGCCACCGGGGACGTCAACAAGGATGGGGTCCCCGACTTCGCGGCCGGCGCCTACCAGGCCTATCCTTCCTCCGGCGGAAGCAGCTCGCAGGGCGCCGTGATCCTCATCTCCGGCTCCACGATGCAGCCCATCCACGTGGGATACGGCGTCAGCTCGGAGTACCTCGGCATGTCGGTGTTCAAGCAGGCCATCGGCGACGTGGACGGCGACGGCTGGCTGGACTTCGGCGGTGGCTCCTACCAGTCCACGTACTCCTACAGCTACGAAGGCGTCGTGAAGGTCTTCTCGGGCAAGAACGGCTCCCTCATCTCCGCGCACCGCGGCACGACCAGCAGCGAGTACATGGGCATCAACGTCTCCGGCGCCGGCGACCTCGACGGCGACGGGCTGCCCGACGTGTTCTCGGGTGGCTACCAGGCCAACAGCGGCCAGGGTGTGATCCGGGGCTATTCCCCGAAGAACAACTCCACGGTCGTTTCCGTGGCCGGGGAGACCGGCAGCGAGTACTTCGGCTGGGGCGTGGCCGGGATGGGGGACATCAATGGTGACGGCATCGGGGACCTCTCCGGCGCCGCGCCCTACTACAGCGGATCGGCCTCCCAGGGCGGCATCCTCCGCACCTACATCAGCCCCGCGCCCTCCGGCACGATCGTGATCGAGGGCGGGATCATGGCCACGAGTTCCCTCGATGTGACGTTGTACATGACCTACAAGGCGGGAGACCCGAAGGCGACCGTGACCCAGATGGCGGTCCGGGAGGCCGGCGGGAAGTGGTCCTCCTGGATGACCGTCGCGGCCACCCTCGCCTTCACCCTCAGCGAAGGGGAAGGCCTGAAGACGGTGGAGGTGCAGTTCAAGGACTCGGCCGGGCTCACTTCGAAG
>JALOQY010000119.1 GCA_025459285.1 Planctomycetota bacterium
AACACCGGTTCCTCGTCCTTGATCCGGAGCGGGAAGCTCGTAGGGAGACCGAGCAGGATCTTGAAACGGTCGAGCGCGAGCTGGTGGCTCTCTTTGAGGGACAGGACTTCGGACTGGGCGCTCAGAAACTCGCGCTCGGCGCGGAGCTTCTCGACCTCGCTGCCGAGGTTCACCTGCGCCTTCGAGGCCGCCTGGTTCGCCTGGAACTCGCGGGACTTCAGGTTCTCTTCGGCGTTGCGGATCTCCTGCTGCTGCCGGACCAGGCCGTAGAACCGCGTCGTCACGTCGATCGTGAAGTCCTCGCGGAAAAGCTCGAAGTCCCGGATCGCGTAGACCACGTTCCGCTCGGCCTGGGTCAGTTCCTCGTGGGAAGTCTCGTACCCCGCGTCCCGGAGGAGGGGCTGCTTCAGGTCCACGGTGAAGCCGGACTCCAGGGTGTGACCATCCCGCTCGCCCTGCGCGTTGCGGGCCGCCGCGGTGCCCGTGGCGGAGACCGTCCCGCCCGTGGGCAGGATCTGGCTGACTCCCAGACTTCCGGCGTTCACGTTGGAGTGGACTCCCTGCCGGGTGTCGGAGAGGAGCGCGGAGACCGTGCCCGTGAAGAAGGGGGAGAAGCGGTTGCGGGCGTTCGTGAGCGCCAGGGCGGAGAGCGTGAGGCTCTCCTTCTCCGAAAGGTAGCTCCGGTTGCGTACGGTGGCGACGGCGAGCGCCTCGGCAAGACCCATGGAGCGCGGGACGTCGGCGAGGTCGGCGTCGTCCGCCAGGGGTTCGCGGGGCGCCGCGGCGTCCGGTCGGACGAGGCCCGTCTCGCGGAAGCGATCGAATTCCGCGCCCTTCTCCGCAAGGACTTCCGCCGCCTCCTCCTCGGCGCTCTCCGCCCACCACGCCACCGTGCAACCCGCCAGGGCAAGGAGGGATAGGCAAAGGACCGTCCGCATCACAGCTCCGCGAAGCGCGCCGTGAAGTGGCGCAGGAAGGGGGCCTCGTAGGTGATCCGGAGACCGCGCACGCCCTCGCGCCGGCGAAAGACGGCCACGATCGAGTCCGCCACGTAGTCGAGGTGGCTCCGGGTGTAGACGCGCCGGGGCAGCGCGAGCCGCACGAGTTCCATGGCCGCCGGGATCTCCCGGCCGGTCCGGGGGTCTTTCCGTCCGAACATCACCGATCCGATCTCCACGCCCCTCACCCCTCCTTCTACGTACAGGGCGCACGCGAGGGCCTGACCGGGGAAGTGCGCGGGCGGAATGTGCGGGAGGAAGGCCTTGGCGTCGAGGTAGACCGCGTGGCCGCCCGTGGGCTCCACGATCGGGATGCCGGCCTCGATGAGTCGGTCGCCGAAAGCCTTCGTCGAGCCGATCCGGTAGCGCAGGTAGTCCTCGTCGACGACCTCCCGGAGGCCCACCGCGATCGCGTCGAGGTCGCGTCCGGCGAGGCCGCCGTAAGTCGGGTAGCCCTCGGAGAGGATGAGGAGGTCCTTGAGACGGCGAGCGAGGTCGTCGTCATTGGTGCCGATGAAGCCCCCGATGTTGGCGAAGGCGTCCTTCTTCGCGCTCATCGTGCAGCCGTCGGCGAGCGCGAACATCTCCCGGGCGATCTCCCTGACCGGCCGGTTGGCGTAGCCGGGCTCGCGCTGCTGCACGAAGTAGCTGTTCTCGGCGAAGCGGCAGGCGTCGATGTAGAAGGGGATGGTGTTCGCGCGGGCGATGCGGGAGACTTCCCGGACGCAGGCCATCGAGACGGGCTGCCCGCCGCCGGAGTTGTTGGTCACCGTGAGCATGATGAGCGGGACGTTCCCCCGCCCCGTCTCCGCGATGAACCGCTCCAGCGCGGCGGTATCCATGTTCCCCTTGAAGGGGTGGATCGTGGCCGGCTCGCGCCCCTCCGGGATGACGAGGTCCACGGCTTCCGCCCCGGTGACCTCGATGTTCGCCCGAGTCGTGTCGAAGTGGGTGTTGCTCGGGATGCGGTGGCCGGGCCGGGCAACCGTGGAGAAGAGGATCCGCTCGGAGGCTCGCCCCTGGTGCGTGGGGATCACGTGGGCGAAACCGAAGATCTCCTTCACTGCGGCCTCGAACCGGAAGAAGGACTTCGCCCCGGCGTAGGACTCGTCCCCCTGCATCATCGCCGCCCACTGGTCCTGGCTCATGGCCGACGTGCCGGAGTCGGTGAGCAGGTCGATGAGGCAGTCCTCGGCGCGGAGGAGGAAGACGTTGCCGCCGGCCTCGCCGAGGAGGCGCTCACGCTCCTCGCGGGTCGTCAGGCGAATCGGCTCCACCATCTTGATGCGGAAGGGTTCGAAGATCACGGGTCTCTCCGGTGGCGGCGGAAACATCCATTCTGTCAGAACCGCCGGGGACCGGGTAGCTAATCAGGAAACACGTGGCGACGCGGGGAGGAACGGGTATGTAGGGGCACCGGGCGGGCGCGAGCGGGTCGGAAAAGGTGAAAAGGTACGTACGTCCCCGGGAGGGTGGCATGAAGATCGTGTTTCCGAAGACGGTGGCCGAGGCGGTGTCGGGGGCGGATCTGCTGTTCCTCGCCGCGCCGAAGGCGGCGCTTGCGGAGCGCTGGCACCGCGTGGCGCTGAAGACCGCCTGGGCGGCGGCGCTCGACCGGGTCGCGGAGGACGCGAAGCCCGGCGACAACGGCGGCACGGGCGTGACGTACGGGCCGGAGGGCGCACCCCGGCGGATCATCGTCGCCGCTCTCCCGGACAAGGTCTCCCGGCACAACTGCCCGGCGCGCGCGGAGTCGCTCCGCCACGTGCTCGCCGACCTGAAGCCGGGGGACGCGAAGCGGGTCGCCGTCGTGCTGCGCCTCGACCGGCCGGACCACTGGCTCGCCGCGGCGCTACCGGTGGCCCGGGCCTTCCCGCTCTTCTCCCGGAAGACCGGCGAGAAGGGGTCGAAGGAGAAGTCCCTCGCCATCGTCGCTCTCGGCCCGGACTCGGAGGTGGTCCACCCCTCGGCGGGCGACCTCGCCACGATCGAGGCCGTGAGGAACGCGGCCCGCCTCTGCGACACGCCTCCGGAGGATCTCCGCACGGCGGACCTCGAGCGGGAGGCGAGGAAGGCCGTCCGGGGGATCAGGGGAGTCACCGTCCGATCCATCGTCGGGGAGCGCCTGATCGAGGCCGGGCTGGGCGGGATCCACGCGGTCGGTCGCGCGGCCACCGTGGCGCCGCGTCTGACGGTCCTGACGTACTCGCCCGTGAAGAAGCCCCGGCGCACCGTGGCCCTGGTGGGCAAGGGGATCGTCTACGACACCGGCGGCCTCTCGCTGAAGGTCGGCGGGATCATGGTGAACATGAAGAGCGACATGGGCGGCGCGGCGGCGGTGCTCGGCGCCTTCGCCGTGCTGGCCCGCGCCGGCGGCCCCGACCGCATCCACGCGCTCCTGTGCCTCGCCGAGAACGCCGTGGGGCCGGACTCCTACCGGCCCGACGACATCCTCACGATGCACTCCAGGAAGACCGTGGAGATCAACAACACCGACGCCGAGGGGCGCCTGCTGCTCGCCGACGGCGTCTCCTTCGCGGCGCGGAACCTGAAGGCCGACGTGGTCATCGACGTTGCGACGCTCACCGGCGCGGCCCTCGTCACCACCGGACAGGCGGTCTCCTGCGCCGTGAGCAACCGGGCGGAGCTCGAAGCCGCCGCAGTGGAAGCCGGCCGCCGCACCGGGGACCTGACGCATCCGATCCTCTTCCTGCCGGAGCTGCTCAAGTCCGAGTTCGCGAGCAAGGTCGCGGACATGAGGAACTCGGTGAAGGACCGGATGAACGCCCAGTCCTCCTGCGCCGCCCAGTTCGTCTACAACCACATCGAGGACCTCGACCGCCCCTGGCTCCACCTCGACATCGCCGGCCCCGCGTTCCGCGACGGCCGCGGCACCGGCTACGGCGTCGCCCTGCTCGTGGAGATCCTGGGGACGTTGTAAACATGTAAACTTTTCGCCCTCGGAGCGGCCTCGCGTCTGCGCCACCGGGGACGCTGGTAATCTGTAAACTACTCGGCGCCCGAGGCGGCCGTGCCGCGTTGCCACTTCCGACTCATCACGGTCTCGACCACCGCGGTCCGACCCTCGCGGACCGAGACCGAGAGAGTCCGGATCCTGAGCAGCCCGTCGGGGTAAGGGATCGCGTTGCTGAGCACGTCCCCGGCCCCGACGGGCTGCTGATGACCCCGGTCTAGGATTCGTCGATGAACTCGGGAGGAACGGGACGGGCTGTCCACGGCCGTGAACTCGGGCAGGTCCGCCCCAAGGCGGGCGGAGCCGCTGGTGCTCGTCGATCGCTGGTACTTCTCCGTGGCCGAGCGGACGAGCCTGCTCGGAAGCTGATCCGGCGCGCCGGCCGGGGCGGGCGAGTTACCAGGTAACCAACGTCCCTCCAGTTACCAGGTTGCCAACGTCCCTCCAGTTGCGGGTGTCCCGCGAGTTACCTGGTTGACAACGTCCCTCCGTCGTCCCTCCGTCACCCCCCGTTCCCCGAGGGTGACGTATGTGGAGATCGGGTAACGGCGGACGCCGGAACGCTCGCCGTTCGTCGGGCGGATCGAGGGGCACGAAGCTTGCTTGGCTCCGAACGGACCCCGATCCCCCGGAGGGCAGGATGAACCGCAAGACCGTCGGGCCGCTGGCCGCACTGCTGCTGGTGGGCGCAGGTCTTCTCCTTCTCACGCGAGGCCCGGCCGGTCCGCACTCTCCGCCGGCAATGGTCCGCACGCCGAGTCCCTCCCCTCCCCCCGCCTCGACCTCGCCGGGACCGGAGCCCGTCGCCCTCGCGCCGGTGGACCGTTCCCGGGACGTGTTCGGCGTCGTGGTCGACGCCGCCGACGAGCCAGTGGCCGGCGCCCTCCTCGAACTCTTCACCGATCCCGAAGGGGCGGGGCCTTCGACCGGACTCTTCACCTCCGGTGACTTCTCGGGCCGGATCGCCGGGCCCTCCGCCCGGTCGGGCCCGGACGGCAGCTTCCTCCTCGCCTTCGCCTCCGGCCGGACGGCGCACCTGCGGGCGTCCGCCGGCGGGTTCCTCGAGACGCTCCTCTCCCCGGTCCGGAGCGGCGAGCGGGTCACGGTCGTCCTGTGCCGCCCGGGCGCGGGGGCCACGCTGCGGGTCTCGGTCCGCACCGACGAAGGAGCGGCGGTGGCGAGGGCCGGCACGAGCGCCCTGGCGTGGCGGGATGGCCGCCTTGCCGCGGCGCGGCGCGGGGCGACGGGGCCGGACGGGGTCGTCACGCTCGAAGGTCTTCCCGGGGGCACCGCGCGGGTCTTCGTTTCTCATCCGGACTTCCCCGAGACCGCCTTCGAGGCGGTGCTCCCGGAGTCCGGCGTCCGATGCGAGGCGGTGGTCCTCGCGCTCGGCCCCTCCGCCGGCGGCCGGGTCGTCGACGCCGCGAGTGGCCTCCCCGTCGGCGGCGCCCGCGTGCGGCTCGGACTGCCGCCGCGCGAGCAGGTCACCGGGGACGACGGGCGGTTCTCCTTTCCGAACCACACACGCGACCTGGACGCCCTCACCGTCACGGCGCCCGGATACGCGCAGCGGTCATCCTTCATCCCCTACGGCGAGGAAGTCGAGATCCGGCTGACCCCCGCGGTGCTCGTGCGGGGCCGTCTCGTCGACGAGAGCGGCGCCCCGTTGCCGGGCGGGAAGGTCCGCGCCCGGGGCTTCGTCACGGGGGACCGTCTCGAGAGAACCACGAGCTTCGACGTGACCGCCGGGTCCGGAGAGGACGGGGTCTTCGTCCTCGACGGCCTGCGGGACGGCGGCCTCTACACGCTGTCCGCGGAGGCACCCGGGCGGGGCCGGATCCTCTTCGAGTTCATGCCGGAGTGGCTCGCGGGCACGGAGGACGAGAAGGACGCGGGCGACCTCGTCCTGCCGGCCGGGCGGACGGTGCGGGGCGTCCTCCTCGACTCGGCCGGCACTCCCGAGCCGGGCACCTGGGTGCGCCTCGCGTTCCCCGACGGCCTCCCCACACCCATCGGCGCGGCCAGGACCGTCGCGACGATGCGACCGCAGGCCTTCGAGCGGTGCCGCACCGATGACCTCGGCCGCTTCGAGTTCGCGGGCGTGGCGCCGGGCGCGCACGGCCTGGAGACGGAGGGCGGTTCCGCGATCCCGGCCCGGGTCCGCATCGTGATCGAGCCTTCCGCGGACCCTGCGGACGTCGTACTCCGCCGGCCGGCGGGCCGGAGCTTCGTCGTCCGGGTCGTCGACCCCGAGGGCCGGCCGGTCGCCGGCGCGCACGTCGTGGCGAAGTTCCTCGGTGACGGCTGCCACGCGACGACGGACGCCGACGGGCGGGCCGGGTTCGAGGGTCTGCCCGAGGACGTCCTGGACCTCGTCGTCGACGTCCGCCCGGCCGCCGGGCCCGGCGACTTCGCGCTGATGCGGACGGAGTGGACGGTGGCCCTCGCCTCGGGCGGTATCACGATCCCCCTGCGGCGCGCCGCCTACATCGAGGGCCGGTGCGTGGACCCCGAGGGGCGGCCCCTCCCCGGCGCGGGCGTCCGCGTCCAGACGGCGGGCGGCGAGCTGGCCGGCATCTCGGGGATCGCCGACCGCGAGGGGCGGTTCAAATTGCTGTGCGCCGAGGGCGGACTCGTCAACCTGTGCTTCGTCGCATCGGCGATCATGCCCGCGGCGGCGAACATCTGCGGCGACCGCACGTTCCGCGCGGTGCACATGCTGGTGCGCGCGCCGCAGCGGGACATGCGCGTCGTTCTCGAGCCCGTGCGGACGGACTGCACGCTCGACCTGACCGTGCTCGACCCCGACGGGCGGCCACTTGCCGGCGCCGCGGTGCGGGCGGAGGGTGCGGCGGTTTCGGCGGAGGGCGAGACGGACCGCGACGGCCGCGTGCACCTCGCGGGCGTGGAGGGCGGCGTCGTCTTCGTCTACGTGACGCCCGTGCCGGGCACGGTACCGCCGCTGACGCCGGTGCCGCACTTCACCGTCATCGACGTCCTCGCCCCGACGCACACGGTGGTGCGGATGCGACGGGGGCGGACCCTCACGGGGGTCGTGCGCGGGCCCGACGGCGCACCCGTCGCCGGTGCGACGGTGCACGGCGGCCGGTCGATCGAACGCCTCGACGCGCGCGCCGAGACCGACGCCGACGGCCGTTTCTCGCTCGCCATCCCCGAGCAGGAAGGGTGGTTCGTGACGACGCACTGGACGGACCCCGACGGCGTCCTCTACGTGGCGCGGGCGGACACCCCGCCGGGCGCCCGCGAGGTCGTTCTCACCCTCGGCCGCGGAGAACGGTAGCCGCGCCGTTCCTGCCTCGCGCGCCCGCCGGAGGGGGCGCCGCCGCGATAAGTTTACAAGTTTACAACGTCCCCAGTTTTTCCACCGTCAGGGTCTGGGCGCCGTGGGTGTCCTCCATGCGGCCCTCGAGGAGGTAGGGGCCGGCGCCGCGCAGGAGATGGCCGAAGCGGCGATAGGTATCGGGGAAGAGCACCGCCTCCAGCGTGCCGGTCCGGTCCTCCAGCGTGAGGAAGCGCATGAGTTCCCCCCGGGCCGTCCGTACCCGGCGGGTCGTCACGAGCCAGCCGGCCGCCACGACCCGGTGCCCGACCCGCCCGGGCAGGTCCCGGGCCGGGACCACACCGGCCTCCCGGAGCCGCTCCTCGAAGAACTCCAGCGGATGGGCGGTGGCCGAGAGACCGAGGACCTCGAACTCCGCCTCCACCAGCCGCTCCTTCGGATCCGCGGGGAGTTCGGGGAACTCGAGGTCCGGCGAGGGCAGCGAGAGTTCCCCCCCCGTCCCGAAGAGCGTCCGCTCCCCCCGCCGGGCCGGCGAGCCGTCCCGCGCGTAGAGCGCCTTCACCCGCCAGAGCAGGGCCGCCCGCGGGAGGTCGAAGATGTCGAAGGCCCCGGCCCGCACGAGGTTCCCGACTTCCCGCTCCGAGGCCGGCACCCGGAGCGCGAAGTCCTTGAGGGAGACGAACAACCCCTTCGCCCGCTCGGCGAAGATCCGGTCGAGCGTCTCCTCCCGGAGGTCGCGGACCCGGCCGAGCCCGATCCGGATCCCCCCGTCCTTCGCCTCGAAGGTCCGCCCGGAGCGATTCACGTCGGGGAGGAGGATCCGCACCCCCAGCCGGCGCGCCTCCTCCAGGTACACCCGGGCGTCGTAGAACCCGCCCTCGTTGGCGAGGACGGCGGCCATGAACTCCGCGGGGTACCGCGCCTTGAGCCACGCCGCGAGCCACGCGAGTCGGCCGTAGGTGGCGGCGTGGGCCTTGGAGAAGGAGTAGCCGACGAACCGCGAGACGGCCTCCCACACCGCCTCCGCGGCCGGCTCCGCGACGCCTCCCGCCACCGCCCGGGCGAGGAACGAGCCGTGCATCCGCTCCATCCGCTCCGGGGAACGCTGCTTCGAAATGGCCCGGCGCAGTTCGTCGGCTTCGGCGAGCGTGAAGCCGGCCACGGAGTGCGCCACCTTCAGGATGTCCTCCTGGTACAGCATCACGCCGAACGTCTCCGAGAGCACCGCCTCGAGCTTCGCGTCGAGGTACGTGACCGGTTCCTCGCCGGCCTTCCGGAGGACGTAGAGGTCCTTCATCCCCCCCGCCGAGGGGCCCGGCCGGATGAGAGAGAGCGCCACCATGGCGTCCCGCTGGTCCCGCGCCCCGAGCATCCGGAGGAGGTTCCGCGTGCCAGGCGATTCGATCTGGAAGCAGCCCAGCGTCCGCGCCTCCGCGAGGAGGACGCCGGTCCGCTCGTCCTCCATGGGGACCCCCTCGAGGTCGAGCGCGACCCCGTGGTTCTCCCGGACGGCGGCCACCGTGCCGGCGAGCGCCGAGAGGCCCCGCTGGCCGAGGAGGTCGATCTTCACGAGGCCGAGGGCCTGCACCGGGTCCTTGTCGTACTGCGTGATCACGAGCCCCTTCGCCGAGCGCTCTACCGGAGCGAAGTCCACGATCTCGGTCGGCGCGATGACGATGCCGCCAGGGTGGACGGCGAGGTGACGGGGGAAGCCGGCGATCCGGTCGGCGACCCGGAAGACCGTCCGCCACGGCTCCCGGTCGAAGGGGAGCCCCCGGCACTCCGGCAGCGCGCGCGCCGCGGCGAGCATCGAGCCCGCGCCGTCGTGCGGGAGCCGCTTCGAGACCCGCGAGACTTCCGCTTCCGAGAGCCCGGCCGTCTTCGCCACCTCCCGGACCGCCGAGCGCCCCTGGAAGGTGTTCACCGTGGAGATCATGGCCGTCCGCTCGCGCCCGTACGTTTCGAAGACGTAGTCGAGGACCCGGTCGCGCCCCTTCCAGCAGATGTCGAGGTCGATGTCCGGGGGATCGGAGCGCGCGGGGTTCAGGAACCGCTCGAAGGTCAGGTCGAAGCCGACCGGATCGACGATCGTCAGGCCGAGACAGTAGGCGACGAGGGAGTCGGCGGCGGAGCCGCGGCCGGCCATGGGGATCCCCTCGGAGAGGGCGAACCGCAGGATGTCGTGCACGATGAGGAAGTAGCCGGCGAAACCGAGGTCGAGGATCACCGACAACTCATGGCCGAGACGCGCGAGGACTTCGGGCCGGAGCGGCCGGTAGCGGCGGGCGACCCCCTCGAAACAGAGCTTGGTCAGAAGCGAATAGGGCGTCTCCCCCGCCGGTACGGGAAACTCCGGGAAGAGCGGCCCCGGGCGGGGCACCGCGAACCGGCAGCGTTCGGCGATCGTGACGGTCGCCCGCAGCGCCTCCGGGCAGTCGCCGAACCGCTCGGCCATCTCCTCCCGGCCGGCGAAGCACGCCTCCCTCGGCGCGAGGGCCGCCTCCGGGACGTCCCGCACGAGGAGGTTCCGTCCGATCGCCGTGAGGACCCGGTGGATCGGCCGGTCCCGGGCCCGGGGGAAGAAGACCGCCCCGGTGGCGACGACGGGCAACCCGAGTTCCCGGGCCAGCGCGCGAGGCCGCGGCTCCGGCGCGAGACGCAGCTCCACGTAGAGGCTCCCCGCCGGCCGCTCCGGCGCGAGCGCCCGCAGGAGGTCTTCGTCCGAGGTGAGCGCCACGAGCCCCTCGCCCCACCGGAGGAGCGAGTCCTCCAGATGGAACTCCTCCGGCATCAGGTGGCGCCGCGAGAGGATCCGGCAGAGGTTCCCGTAGCCCCGCCGGTCCTCGACGAGGAGCACGGCGCGCGCGCCGCCGCCCTCCCACTCGCCGGGCCGCCCCGGTTCCCGGACGCAGGCCCCGAGGATCGGCCGCACGCCGGCGGCTTCCGCGGCGTCGAAGAACGGCACGAAGCCGGTGAGCCCGTTCGTGTCGGTGAGGGCGAGGGCCGGCTGCCCGTCCGCCGCGGCGAGCCGCAGGTAGTCCTCCGCCGGCGCCGCCCCCTCGCAGAAGGAGGTGCAGCCGTGGAGGTGGAGGTGGACGAAGTCGGTCACGGCCGCCCGCTCCGCTGAGATTTCGCTGAAGTGGAAGCCCCCGACCTGCCGATGCGATGTCGTGTGGGAGAGGAAAAGGGGATACTCTGTCTCTTGAAAGGAGTCTGCCGATGCGCACCGCGAAGTTCTTCGTGCTCGCCGTCCTCGTGGTCGTCCTCGTCGCCACGCCCTTCGCGCTGGCCGGGGCGAAGAAGGGCAACCTCCACGCGAACGGCGGCGGCCCCGGAAAGGTCCCCCAGGGCTTCGTGAAGCTCAAGTACGACAAGGACGGCGCGGTCCATCTCTTCGAAGTGCAGATCCGCAAGGTCCCCGCGGAGATCTACGACGTCTTCGTGTGGGAGGGGGAGACCGAGCCGGTCGACCTCGAGCCTATCGGCACGATCGACATCGCCGAGGACCAGGGCGCCGGGAAGTTCAAGTTCAACGCGCGCCGCGGCAAAGACTGGCCTCTCGCCGACCTCGACCCAGCCGGCGCGCACGTGGAGGTCCGCGATTCCCTCGGTGTCGCGATCCTCGAGGGCACCGTCCCCGACCCGAACGACAAGAAGAAGTAACGGGACGGCGCCGGCGACACGGTGCCGGCGACAGGAATGCACCTGGCACCGGGTCGAGCACCGCGCCGAAGGCGCGCGCCGCCCCCAGGGCGGCGAGGAGGGGGAGGCCACCGAAGGGGGCCGGTGCGGGGCAGGATCGGCCTCCCCCGCCGTCCACCGCTTCATCGGGTGAGGCTCGGAGTCTTCAGGACGAAGCCGTTTTCGCTCTGCGCGTAGCGGCCGAGGAGTTCGATCGAGCGGCCGGCGGTGACCGCGGCGAAGCCGTACCGCTCGCGGATCCGGTCCAGCCCCTCGGTCAGGCGGAGGAGCCGCTGCCGCGCGGGGTCCGGGAAGAGGTCCCCCTGCGGCTCCTCCCCCGTGACGATCCCCGACAGCGCCACCCCGGCGAGTTTCAGCCGGACCCGCCGCGTGAACAGGGCGTCGAGGAGAGCCCGGGCCACGGGGAAGAACTCCCGCTCCTGGTCGGTGGGATGGTCGAGGGTACGCGATCGGGCATCCCCCGGCCCGTCCGCGTAGCGGATCTTCACCGAGACGGTCCGCGCGCGACGCCCCTCCCGCCGGAGCGCCGCCGCCGCGCGCTCCAGCAGATAGAAGAGCATCGCCTCCACCTCCCGCCGGTCGGCGGTCTCCGGCGTGAAGGAGGTCTCGCGGCTCACCGACCGGGGCTCCCGGGCGGGCCGGACCGGCTCCACGTCCAAGGCCCGGGCGCGCTCGGAAAGCCGCCCCCCCGCCGCCTCCCCGAAGGTCCGCTCGAGGAGCCAGCGGGGGATCTTCGCGAGTTCCCCCACCGTCCGGACGCCGAGGCGGTGGAGCAGGGCTTCCGCCGCGGGCCCCACGCCGGGCAGGCGCCGCACCGGCAGCGGGGCGAGGAAGAGCGCCCCCGTCCCCGGAGGCACCACCACGACCCCGCCGGGCTTGGCGAAGACGGTGGCCACGCGGGCCACCGT
>JALOQY010000120.1 GCA_025459285.1 Planctomycetota bacterium
CGGGTCGACTCCCGCGAGCCGCCCCTTGATCAGGCCGAAGGAGAACGCCCACAGGAGAGAGACGAAGAGGAGGTGGATCATGGCGGACGGCGGCCGCGGTCAGCGGGGGGCCGTGAGTTCCACGATCCTCGCCTCGACGTCCACGGACTGGACGGAGAAGAGCAGGTAGAAGACGCTGGCGGAGAGGAAGCGGGCCTCGGTCACGACGAGACGGTCGGTCGGGGTCAGGCCGGCGCGGCGGTAGGCATCGGCGAGGGCCCCTTCCGGCGTCGCGAAAGAGAAGGGGATCAGCCCGAGGAGCCGGAACCCGCCGTCCGAGCCCTGCGCCGGGGCGGCCACGACGCGGTGCGGGACCGCGGCCGGATTGAAGCCGGTCTCCACCTCGGTGCGGCTCACCATGGAGCATCCGCTTCCGAGTCCCGCGGCCAGGAGGAACGCGAGGATGGAACGATTCATGGTGCAGCTCACTTCCCGGGGGGATTCGGTTCGCGCGGGGGATTGGGCAGGACGGGCGGCTTCGGATCGACCGGGGGCTTCGGGCTCTCCTCGGGAGCGGGAGTCTGCGGGGGGTTCGGCGCCACCGGCGGCTTCGGCTCGACGGGCGGCTTCGGACCGTCCCCGGGTGTCGGGGTCTCGGGGGGCTTCACTTCCGCCGGCGCGGGCTTCGGCTCGATCCCGGCGAGGGCCAGCTCGACCGCCTTCAACAGTTGCGGATCACGCCCTTCGAGGCGGTCGGCGACCGGGATCTCGACGAGGACGTCGGGAGTGCAGCCGTTGCCCTCCTGGTTCGTGCCGTCGAGGTTGTGGTAGCCGGCGAGGGTGACGCGGAACGTGCTGCCGTCGGACAGCGTGATGTCGCGGGTGCCGATGACGGCCCCGGGCGTGGGGACGCCGACGATCGTGCCGAGCTTCAGGGTCTTGAAGGCGTGCGCGAAGACTTCGGCGTCCGAGAAGCTGCGCTCGTTGATCAGGAGGACGATCGGCCGGGACCAGAACAGCGGGGGCGACTTGCCGGGAGGGCCCTTCTGGCTGGAGTTGTTCGCGTAGTGGCGGCGCGTGAGGATGTCGATGACCGCCTGGTGGATGTTGCCGCCCGAGTTGTTCCGCAGGTCGAGGACGAGGCTCTTCGCGTCCTGCACGGGCTTGCTCGAGAGCTGTGATTCGAACTCGCGGAACGCCGGGGCCAGCATGTTGTCGAGGTGGATGTAGGCGACCTTGCCGGCGCCCTTCTCCCGCACGGTCCTGGCGCAGTCCCGGACCCACTGCTGCTCTTCGCGCTGCCGCGTGGCCATGACGCTCTCGGGCTGCACGGTGACCGACCGGATGTCGCTGCCGTCGGGGGCGGTGCCCACGAGGAGCGCGACCTCCTGGCCCACGGTGTTCATCATCCGCTGGTCGAAGTTGTCCTCCACGGTCAACCGCTTGCCGGCGACCCCGAAGACGTAGTCGCCGTCGCGGATCCAGGCCTTGTCGGCGGGCCCCCCCCGGGCGGGCTTGACGACCCGCAGGCGGAGCATGGCGGGACCCTTCTTCACGGCCGGATCCGCGTCCATCGTCTCGGGAACGAGGCCGCAGGCGAGCGTGCCGGTCGAGTGGTTCGGGATGTCGTTGATCGGGCCGGCGAGCCCCTGGTGGCTGGCGTTCAGTTCACCGAGCATGAGTCGCATGACGTAGTAGAAGTCCATGCGGGTCCGGCAGGCGGCGACGACGGGCCGGTAGATCTTCTGCAGCTGCCGCCAGTCGTTGCCGTGGTACTTCGGGTCGTAGAAGTTCTCGGCGACCTGCTTCGAAACCTCGTCGAAGACGTCGAGGAACTGGCGGTTCAGGGTCGCCCGGCGGGAGGCGCGGAACGGGACCGTCCTTCCGCCGTGGATGTCCTGCGGCGCGGGCGCCGCCTTCACCTGGCCCTGCGGGTCGATGTAGAGGATCTCCTTGCCGGAGCGGGTGAAGCAGCCGTCGTGCCCCTCGCCGATCAGGACTTCCCCTGACCCGGCAAGATCGGTGACGAGAACCTCGCGGACGGTCTGTGTCCCGGAGGTGCTCGTCCGGGCGAAGACCAGGAGGCGGCCGTCCGGGGAGAAGCGCGGCGACTCCTCGTGAGCGAGGGTCCCGTAGACCCGGCGGGGACCGGACCCGTCCGCGTTCATCACGTAGAGGTCCGCATTGCCCGACGGCCACGAGTCGTAAGCGATGAGCGTGCCGTCGGGCGAGTAGCCGGGGTCATCGTCCGGGTAGGGGGTCTTCGTGAGCTGGACCGGCGCGCTCCCGTCGAGGGCGACGCGCCAGATGTCCTTGTTGCCGGCCGCTTCCGAGCAGAAGACGAGATGGCGGCCATCGGGAGACCAGTTCAGGAAGAAGTCGCCGGTCTTCTGGAACGTGATCTGGCGGACGTTGCTCCCGTCGGCATTGGCGACGAAGATGTCGGAGTTGCCGGTGCGGCCCTCGGAGAAGAAAGCGATCTGCCGCCCGTCGGGGGAGAAGCGGACGCCCTGGTCGCCGGAGCCGCTCTTCGTGACCTCGCGCGCGTCGCCGCCGCCGGAGGGGAGGATCCAGATGCCGCCGGCGAGCGAGATCGCGAGCTGCGTGCCGTCGGGCGAGACGTCGATGTTCTCCGCCCCCGAGGTCAGGATCCGCTCGACGACGGGGTCGCGGCGCGTATCCTCGACGATCAGTACCGGGAGGAGCTTCGGCTCGGGCTTCTCCGTGGCGAGGTCGAGCGCCCACAGGCGGAACTTCCAGGTGAACACGACGCGGGAGCCGTCCGCGGCGAAGTCGAGATAGGTCATCCCGCCGTCGCCGAGTTCGGTGATGACCTTCTCCTCGCGGGTCCCGAGATCGAGGACGTGGAGGTTCCAGTCCTTGCCGGTCTTGCCCGTCTCGCGGATGAAGTAGAGCTTCTTCCCGTCCGGCGAGATGTGCGGCTCGCGGTCGTTCTGGTCGTTGCGGGTGAGCCGCTCCGGGACGCCGCCCGGCAGGGCCCGGTACAGCTCGTCATTGGCGGAGCCGCGGTAGCCGCGCTGGAGATCGTCGCCATCGTTCCGGACGTAGTAGACGAAGCCGTCGGTCACGCTCACGCTGGGTCCGATCCCGTCATCCACGGTGACGGGGGAGGGTGTCCCGCCACCCGCCGGGATCGTGTAGATCCGGAGTTCGCCGCTGCGATACGACTGGAAGTAGATGACCTTGCCGTCGGCGGAGTACTGGCCGACGTGGTCCATCGTCGCGTCGAAGGTGAGCTGGGTGGGGGTGCCGCCGTCGGCGGGCATCGTGAAGACATCGAAGTTGCCGGACCGGTCCGAGGTGAAGGCGAGGTGCTTCCCGTCCGGAGACCAGACGGGCTTGAGGTCGTTCGCTTCATTCAGCGTGAGGCGGGTCGCCCGCCCCCCCTCCGCCGGCATGACCCAGAGGTCGCCCCACAGGGCGAAGGCCACCTGGCGGCCGTCCGGGCTCAGGTGGGCGAAGCGGGCGCCGATCACACCCTCGTCGACCTTCTTCGGAGCCTCGGCACCCTTCTCCGCGGAATCGCCGCCCGCGGGCGGGGTGGCCGGGGTGGTCTCGAGCCCCTGACCCGCGACGGGGGTGATGACGGCGACGAGGAGGAGCGGAACGAGGAGATATCTCACGGGCAGGCCTCCGGGTGCGGACGAGTTCCTACTTGTACGGAATGGAGCGGGGAATCCGAACATTTGAAGGAGTCTGGCGTGGAGGGTGGCGATCCGCTTTCCTCGGGGCGGACGGACCGGGTATCCTCGGCGCGGGAGGTTCTCGTGAGGGTCCTCGTCACCGGAGTCAGCGGCTTCATCGGCCGGGAGGTCGCGCGGGTCTTCGCCGGGCGCGGCGCGGACGTGCTCGCCCTCGTCCGGCCGCCGTCTTTTCGCGTGGAGATTCCCGGCGTCACGGTCGTGGCGGGAGACCTGGCCCGCCCCGATTCCCTCGGGGATCTCGCGCTCCATCCGGCGCCGGACGTGGTCTGCCATCTCGCGGCGGACACGCGGATGGCCGCCACGCCGGAGGAGGCGCGGGTCAACACGGAGGGGACCCTGAACCTCGTGCGGCGGCTCGGCGGGGGACTGCGGGGTGGCCGCTTCCTCTTCGCGTCCAGCATCGCCGCCGTGGATCGCGGAAGGAGGCCGCGGGGACCGCTCGGGGAGGACTCGCCTCCCGCCCCGCGGTCCCCCTACGCCGTCTCCAAGCTCGAGTGCGAGGAGCTGCTGCGGGCGGAGGCGGCGGCCCGCGGGTTCACCCTCGGGATCCTCCGGCTCGCCACGGTCTACGGCCCGGGGCAGACCCGGGGCGGGCTCGTGTCGCTCGCGGAGGCGGTGCGGCGCGGATCCGCCGCCGCGCGGCTGCCCTGGCCCGGGAAGATCAGCTTCTGCGCGGTCGAGGACGTCGCCGAGGTGTTCCACCGGCTTGCGGCGCGTCCGGATCCGCTGTCGGGCACCTGGTTCGTGGCGGAGGACCGGGGATACACGATGGCCGAGGCGGCGGCCATCCTACGGGGCGTGGTCCGGGCGGAGAAGGGGCCTCTGCCCGTTCCACGTTTCCTCCTCCGGGCCGTGAGCGCCGTCCTGTGGCTTCCGGGTGTGCGCCGTTTCGCCCCCTGGAGCCTGCGCGCCGCGCTGTCCGACGCGATCCTCTGCGACAGCGGCCCGCTGACCCGGCTTCTCGACATGCGCTGGACGCCGCTCGCCGAGGGGCTCGCGAGGACCTTCGGATGAGAACTCTCGTGACCGGTTCGACCGGCTTCCTCGGCGAAGCCCTGGTTCTCGACCTTGTCGCGGCGCACGGGTCGGCGTCCGTCACGGCGCTCGTCCGCGAGCCGATCCCCGAGCGGGAACGGCCGGCCGCGGAGCGGCTCGCGGCGGCGGGCGTGCGGGTCGTGGCGGCGGACCTCCTCGCGCTGCCCGTCTGCCGCCGGCCCCTCGCGGACTTCGACGTGCTCTATCACCTGGCGGCGGAGACCGATTCCGGGGCGCCCCCGGCGCGCCTCGCGGTGAACGACCGCGGCACCGCGCACCTCCTGGAGACGATCGGCGAAGAGGCGCTCGCGGGCCGGCGCGTGGTGCTCGCCGGCGCGACGGCGGCGGTGGACCGCGGGCGCCGCCCGCGGTCGGGGAGGACGATCCCCCGTCTCCCCGCACGGCCTACGGCCGCTCGAAGCTCGAGGCCGAGCGCCTGCTCGCGGCCTACGCCGCTGAGTGGCGGTTCCACTTCGTCGTCCCGCGGTTCAGTCCGGTCTACGATCGCGCCCTGTCCACGGGGTTCCTGCGGGCCTTCCGGGAGCAGGCGGAGAAGCGGAGTCTCGCGAGGAGGGTGGCCTGGCCGGGGCGCATCACGATCGTGAGGCTCGAGGACGCCGTGCGGGTCCTGCGACTTCTCGGGGAGACCGGGGCGGCGGATGGCCGGGCGGTGAACGTTTCGGACGGGTGCGTCTACCGGTACCGGGACCTGCTCCGGGACGTCCGCCGGGGCGCGGGAGACGCCGGCTGGTTCCTCCCCGTGCCGCGCGTCTTCTGGAGTCTCGTCCGGTTCTTCGCCTGGCTTCCCCCCTTCCGGCGGTTCGTGCCCTGGCGGCTGTCCTGCCTCCTCGGCGACGATCTGGCCGCGGATACCTCGCGGCTCTCCGGTCTGCTGCCCGGGCCCCTCGCCGCGTGGGAGGGGCCGCCGGGCAGTCCGGTGGACGGCGGCGTCAGGAGCCGGGAGTAGGCGGAGCGGCGGCCGCCTCCAGCCGCTCGATCCGGGCCCGGAGGTCGGCGATCTCGGCGCGCAGATCGGCCAGGTCGTCGATCGGAACGGGGGGCGGGGGCGGGGCCGGCGCCGGCGGGGGAGCCTCGACCTCCGTTTCCGGGGTCAGGCGGTGGACCCAGCGGGCGTGGCGCTGGCCGGGCTCGCGGGGGAGGAGCCGGACGAGGCCCGCGGTCGCGAGGGGGGCGAGCGACGGATCGGCCTCCCGGTCCGCGAGGTCCGGGGCCATGCGGGCCGCGCGGCGCGCCAGTTCCGGCGCGGTCTGGGGGCCCCGGAGCATGAGTTCGGCGAGGAGCGCGCTGCCGGGACGGTCGAGGCCGAGTTCCTCGGTCAGTCGCTCCGAATAGCGCTCGGTGCGACCGCCTTCGCGGAGGATGCGGGTGGCGAGTCCCTTCTCCATGAGCGCGAGGAGGACGCCCCGCACCTCGAATTCCTCCAGTTCGAGGACCGGCTCGCGGTTGCTCTTCTGGTTGCAGGCGAGGATCAGCGAGTTCAGGGACAGAGGGTACTGCTCGGGAGTGGTCCAGCGCTTCTCCATGAGGGAGCCGAGGACCCGTCGTTGGGTGCGGTCGAGTTCCATGCCCCGATTCTAGCAGCCGGTCGGGGTAAAGGATCGCACCGCCAGGATCATCCTTGGCCCCGACAGGCCGCGGGCGAAGATCTCCGTACTGCACACCCTCCCGATCTTCGCGCCGCTCGCGGATTTCGCGAGAGCGACCGCCGAAGGCGGCGAGGAAGGGGAGGGGGTCGCAAGCTCCCGCTTGTTCGATAGCGCGGGCGCGCCCGCGCCGTGCGGGCCGGCCGGGCCCGCGAAGGGAGGCGGTGGTGGCCGGTCCAGGAATCCGGGACTTCGTCGTGCGGGCGCCGGGGCGCGTGAACCTCATCGGCGAGCACGTGGACTACGCCGGGGGGCTCGTCCTGCCCGCGGCCATCGACCTCGGGCTCGAGCTCCGGGGGCGTGCCCGACCGGACGGCCACGTGCGGCTCCTGTCGCGGGCGTTCCCCGGCGGAGCGGACATCCCGCCCGGCGCGGAACCGGCGGAGGTCCGTCCGCGCTGGGCGGCGGGGGCGGCCGCGGTCCTCGGACTGCTCCGGAGGCGGGGAGAACCCGCGGGTGGTTTCGACGGGGTCGTGGCGGGGGACCTGCCGGCGGGCGCCGGTCTGTCGTCGAGCGCGGCCTTCCTCGTTTCGGTGGCGCTCGCCGCGCGGGCGGCGGGAGGCGCGGCGCCCCCCGATGACGCCGGGAGGATGCGGCTCGCCCTGCTGTGCCGGGACGCCGAGGAACTCGCGCGGGGCGTGCGATGCGGGATCATGGACCCCGTGGCCTCGCTGCTCGGCCGGGAGGGGGCGGCCCTCCTCATCGACTGCCGCTCGGGGGTCGTGCGGCCGATACCCGTGGCCGGCTCCACCGTGTCGTTCCTCGTCGCCGATACCGGGGTGAGACGTGACCTTTCCTCCGGGGACTACAACCGGAGGCGGACGGAGTGCGAGGAGGTGGAGAAGCGCCTCGGGGGGCGAGGCCTCAGGGACTGCGGGAACCGGGACCTCGAGGTGTGCCGGGAGGTCCTCGGACCGGTGCTCTTCCGGCGGGCCCGGCACGTCGTCACGGAGATCGCCCGGACGGAGCGGGCCGCCGCGGCCCTCGGCGACGGCGACGTGACGACCTTCGGTCGCCTGCTCGTCGAATCTCACGAGAGCCTCCGTCTCGACTTCGACGTGAGTACGGCCGAGCTGGACGCCCTCGTGGCGATCGCGGTCGCCTCGCCCGGAGTGCTGGGAGCGCGGCTCACGGGAGCGGGCTTCGGCGGAGGCGTGCTGGTGGCGGCGCGGCCGGGCGCGGAGGAAGGGGTCGGTGGTCGGCTCGCGGAGGGCTTCCGGACGCGGTTCGGACGGTCCGCCACGGTGCGCGTCGTGCGATTGTCGGGAGGGGCGGAGGTGAGGTAATTTCGGTTGGGGGGGGAGGTCGGTCTTCCTTTTTCGATGGAGGGGGAATGGCGGTGAGCGGAGGGCGCGGAGGACGGCCTGATGAGCGGGACGTTGCTCCCCCTGCCGGAGGCCACGGTTTGCGCCGAGGTTGAGTCGGTCTGCGAGGGCCCCGCGCGGTTGCTCTGCGCGGATCGTCGCCAAGTTCTGCTGCGGCCCTGTGATCTGGAGTCGCTAAGGTCCCGGAGTGGGGCATCGCGAGCGGGAACTCGCTTCGAGACGGAAAGCGGGTGGGTCCCTTCCCATTGAAAGGCCGGGAAGATGCCGCGAAGCGGTTTCTTCCCGGCCTTTCAGAGCCCGGCGGGGGAGCGGCGCACGGCGGCGGCGGAGAGAGCGGCGCCGGTCACCACGAGGAAGCATGCGAGCCAGAGGGTCCAGCCGGCGGGGACCGTGAGCCACGCGACCGCGATACCCGTGGCGAGGAGCGGCGTCAGGCAGGAGAAAGCCGCGAGCAGCGGCAGATCGCCGCGTCGCGCGGCGGCGTCCCACAGAATGTAGGCGAGGAGCGTGGGAAAGAGGGCGGTGAACGCGAGTTCGAGGACCGCTTCGGTCGTGAACCGGCTCGGCTCGGGCCAGAAGATCCGCAGCAACCCGAGAGCCAGCCCGGTGGCGAGCACGAACACGGGCACGGCGCCGCGGGGAGAATCGCCCGCCGTGCGCCGGGCGACGTTGCTGTAGAGCGCCCAGAGGACCGCGGCGGCGGTGGCGAGGAGGTACGGCACGGGGGACGCACGGAGTCGATCGACGAGCGCCTCCGGGGACCAGTCGTCGAGTCTCAGGGGCGCGAGGGCCGCTCCGGCGAAGCCGAGGAGGAGGCCGGGGAGCAGGAGAGCGAGACGGGGGCGGGTGTGAAGGAGAGGGATGGAAAAGAGGAGCGTCAGGGCCGGCCAGAGGTAGTTCAGGATCCCCACCTCGACGGCCTGGATGCGGTCCGTGGCGTGTCCGAGCGCGAGGAAGAGGCAGAGCGTGTAGGCGACGAAGAGGCCGCCGCTGCCGAGGAGATAGCCGCGGGAGAGGCGGAGCGCCGGCCGGAGTCCGCCGCGGGCGGCGAGCAGGACGCAGCCGATCAGTCCGCCCGCGCCGTAGGCCAGGGCGCCCGCCGTGAGCGGCCCGACGGTCTCCGACAGGCTGCGGCCCACGGCCACCGTGGAACTCCACAGCAGGAGGGCGGCAAAGCCCAGGGCGGTGGGGAATCTGCGAGGGGGGATGGCCATGCCGGGGGGAATGGTACCGCGGGCCGGGAACCGTGACCCGAGAGTTCCATCGGATGACCGCGGACGCGTATAGTGTCCCGCTCTTCGTCGAGCCCTGGAGCGTGATGGCCCCTCTTCGCGTTGCATTCCTCTGGCACCACCATCAGCCCTGCTACCGGGACCTGCGGTCCGGCGTCTTCCGCATGCCGTGGGTCCGACTGCACGGGACGAAGGACTACTACGGCATGGCGCGCCTCCTCCGGGACGCGGGGGGAGCGGTCCGGGCGACGATCAACCTGGTGCCGGGTCTGATCGAGCAGATCGAGGACTATGTGGGCGGGAAGGCCCGGGACCCGCACCTCGAACTCTCCCGTCGGCCGCCGGGGGACCTCTCCGCCGCGGAGAAGATCCGCGCCCTGGATCTGTTCTTCATGGCGGACCACGAGCGGGCGATCGGCGCATGGCCGCGCTACCACGAACTCCTCGTCAAGCGCCGGCCGGGCCGGTTCCGGGCGGAGCACGTGGCGGCGGACTTCTCCCGCGACGACATGCGCGACCTCCAGGTGTGGGCGAATCTGGCCTGGTTCCACCGCACGCTCCTCGAGACGGATGAGGCGCTGCGGGGCCTTGTCGCGAAGGGGTTCGGCTTCACCGAGGGCGACAAGGAGGTCCTGTTCCGGCGGCAGCGCGAGGTCCTGGCGGAGGTGCTGCCCCTGCACCGGGCCCTGGCCGAGGCGGGCATCGTCGAACTGACCGCCAGTCCGGCCTACCATCCGATCCTGCCGCTTCTCGTGGACATGGAGTGTGCCCGCGAAGGACTGCCCGGGACCCCGCTTCCCACGGGGCGCGTGAGCCTCGTCGAGGACGCGCGGGAGCATCTGGGCCGTGCCGTCGCGTGTCACGAGCGGGTGTTCGGCCGGCGGCCGGCGGGGCTCTGGCCGAGCGAAGGCAGCGTCTCGCCCGGGATCCTGCCGCTGGTGAAGGAGGCCGGATTCGCCTGGCTCGCGACGGACCAGGGGGTGTTGGCGGAGAGCGTCGGCCGGGGGCGGTTCGGCGAGGCCGACCTTTACCGCGCGTGGCGGGCCCCGGCGCCCTGCTCGGACCTCTCGATGGTCTTCCGGGACCATGGGCTCTCCGACCTGATCGGCTTCAGCTATCGCGGACTGGGCGGCGCGACCGCCGCCGGGGACTTCCTCGGCCGCCTCCGGAACATCGGGCAGCGGCACGGCAAGGAGGCGCTGGTCACCGTGATCCTCGACGGGGAGAACCCCTGGGAACACTACCCCGAGGGAGGACTGCCGTTCCTGCGCGCCCTCTATGACGGACTGGCCCGGGCGGGAGACATCGAGACGGTCCGGATCTCCGACCACCTCGCGGAGCGGCCGCCGGAACCGGTCCTCCCCCGCCTGCGGAGCGGAAGCTGGATCAACGCCGACTTCTCGATCTGGATCGGCCACCCGGCGGACGTCCGGTCCTTCGAGTACCTCTTCCGTGTCAGGGAGGACTTCGTCCGCCTCGCGGCGCGGCCCGGCACGACGGCCGATGCCGTCGAGGAAGCACGCCGGAGCCTGCTCGTCGCCGAGGGCAGCGACTGGAACTGGTGGTACGGTGAGGACCATTCCTCGGGGCAGGACGAGGAATTCGACGACCTGTACCGGACGCACCTCTCCAACGTCTATCGGGCCCTCGGCGCGGAAGTGCCGGCGTTCCTTGGCGTGCCGGTGCCCGGGAAGCGCCGCACGGGGCTGGCCTCGCCGCCCACGGGCCTGCTCGACGTGACCGTGGACGGGCGCGCGACCAGCTTCTTCGAGTGGCTCCCGGCCGGAAGGTACCTCGGAGCGCCCGGAGAATCGGCCGCGTCGGGCGGAGCGATGCACCAGAGCGGCCGGCCGATCCTCACCGGGCTGCGGTACGGGTCGGATCGCGCCACGCTCTTCCTGCGCGCGGACCTTCGTCCCGGATGGCGGGAAGACGCGGCGGGCTCGCTGCGGCTCGTCTTCCGGATCCACGAGCCCCGTCCGGCGGTCATCGAGATCCCGGACCTCGCTCCGGCCCCGCCGGAACTCCGGATCGACGGGCGGTCCGCGACCGGCCACGGCGCCGTCGCCGTGGGGCGGATCGTGGAGGTCCGGGTTCCCTTCGAGGCCCTGCCGCTGCATCGACTGGAGCGGGTTGCCCTGAGCGTGGAGGTGTGGCGCGGCGAGATTCTCGCCGAGCGGCTCCCCGGGGCGGAAACTGTGCGATTCACCGTTCCGGGGGACGACTTCGTTCCGGAACAGGCGCGGGAGGTGGCGATGAGCGGGGGCACGAATGGCGATTCCGAACTCCGCAAGGACCCGGTCATCGATCGCTGGGTCATCATCTCCGGATTGCGGAACAACCGGCCGCATGACTTCAAGGTCGACTCTCCCAAGCGGGAGTCCGACTTCTGCCCCTTCTGCGAGGGCAACGAGAAGAAGACGCCGCCGGAGATCTATGCGATCCGCCGCGAGGGGACGGTGGCGAACGACCCGGGCTGGCGGGTCCGGGTGGTCCCGAACAAGTTCCCCGTACTCACCGTGGAGGGGAGCGTCGAGAAGCGCGCGCACGGCATGTACGACCGCATGCGGGGGCTCGGCGCGCACGAGGTGTTCATCGAGACGCCCCGGCACCTCACCTCGATCACGGAACTGCCGGAAGAGGGCGTGCGGGACGTGCTGTCGGCCTACCGCGCGCGACTGCTGGATCTGGAACGCGACTCGCGCCTGCGCTACGGAATGCTCTTCAAGAACGTCGGGGCGCTGGGCGGGGCGAGCCTGGAGCACACGCACAGCCAGTTGATCGCCACTCCCGTCGTTCCGCGCCGGGTGATGGAGGAACTCGCGGGCGCGCAGCGGTTCTTCGAATGGCGCGACCGTTGCGTGTTCTGCGACATCATCGATCAGGAACTGAGCGACGAGGAGCGCCTGGTCCTGAAGACCGAGCGTTTCGTGGCGATCACCCCCTATGCGGCCCGGTTCCCCTTCGAGACGTGGATCCTCCCGCGGCGGCACTCCTCGCACTTCGAGGCCTCATCGGCGGCGGACATCGAGGAACTCGCCTTCGTGCTCCGGCGGGTTCTCCGGAAGCTCGAACTCGCTCTGAAGACGCCGCCCTACAACTACATGTTCCACACCGCGCCGTTCCAGACGCCTCCTCTCCCGAGCTTCCACTGGCACATCGAGGTGATCCCCCGGGTGACGCGGACCGCCGGTTTCGAATGGGGTACGGGTTTCTACATCAACCCCGTGGCGCCGGAGACCGCGGCGGCCTTCCTGCGGGAGATGGGGGAGGATTGACCCCCTCGGCGGGCAGCATCCGGCGGGAGCGCGTGCTGATCGCGCGCCTCGGCGATGAGGAGGGCAATGTCGCGCGGCGATGCCTGGAGGCGGAGGGGTTCGAGGTCAGCGCGGTCGCGGACCTGGAGTCGGTGCTCCGACTCACGCTGACGGAGGTCGTGGACCTCATCGTCATCGGCGCCGGGGACGTCGACCCGGAGCTGGAGACGTTCCTCTCGCAGATCCGGTCGACCCGGCGCCGGGGGCGCCTGCCCGTGATCGCCGTGGCTCAGCGGTTTTCGTTCGAGTCGACGCGGGAGCTCGATTCTCTCGGGGTCGCGGATGTCCTCAACTGCCCTCTCGTGCCCGAGGACCTCGCGCGGCGCGCGAGGGAGGCCCTGCGTGAGTCCGGGCGGAAGGCCGCTCCCTCCGGGGCGAGTCTTCCGGGGGACCGCACGGCGCCGGAGGGGCTCGCGACGGAAATTCTCGCCGCGGTCTCCTCGTGGTTCCTGGTCGTCGATCCGAGCATGCGCATCGCCTTCGCGAACCGGGCGTTCGCCTCGGCACTCGGCGTGAAACCCGAGGAACTGACCGGAGCGGATCTCGGGGCGGCACTCCTTCCGGCCGTCTCCGACGTGGATCGCGTGTTGGGCCTCGTGCGGGAGGGTCTTTCCGGCGAAGGCGATGCGAGCGGTCCCTACCTCCAGTTCCGGGACGGCGCCGGTGACGTCCGGGTCGTGGACATCTATGTGGTGCCGCTGACTCACCAGGGCGTCCGGCACGCCCTTCTCGTGCTGCACGACGTCACCGGGCACTGGTTCTCGGAACGGGCGGTCGAGCGCGAGCGGCGGAAGCTCGAGGACATCGTGAACGGGTTGGGTGCCGCGCTCGCGGTGGTGGACCGGGCGCTGGTGGTGCGCTGGGCGAACCGGAGCTTCGTGGAGTGGTTCGGTCCGCTCTGGGGCAAGCGGTTCGACCTCGCTCTCCGGGGCTTCTCGGTCGTGGGCGATACCGATCCGTCGAAGGTCTTCGCCGGGCGGGAACACGTGTCGCGGGAGTGGGTGTTCTTCACGGCGGGGGGGGACCGGCGCTACTACCGCAACATCGTCGTGCCCTCCCGGGACGCGAGCGGCACGCTCCGCGATCTGGTGGTCGTCACGCAGGACCTGACGGGAATGACGCTCCGGTCGGAACAGCACCGGCTTCTCACCGAGCTGGGGAACCTGCTGCACGCCACCCTCGACCTCCACCACCTGCTCTACATCATCCTCACCTGCGCCACGGCCGGCCACGCGCTGGGCTTCAACCGGGCGTTCGTCTTCCTGGCCGACGAGGAGGGGACGGAGGTGCGCGGCGAGATGGCCGTGGGGCCGGCCACCCGCGAGGAGGCGTTCGTCATCTGGGGGCAGCTCGCCGGGACGAACCGCGGCCTGGCGGAACTGACCGCGGACTACGACCGGTTCCAGGCGAGCCCTCAGCCGCTCACGGAGACGGCGCGACGCGTGCGCTATCGGCTCACTCCGGGCGTCGCGGAACGGGAGATCCTCGTCCGGACCTGCCTCGAGCAGCGGACACAGACCGTGCGCGATGCGGAGACGGATCATCGCGTCTCGCCCGAATTCCGCTCCGTATTCGGGGCGCGGGAGTTCGTGTGCGTGCCGCTCCGCGGGAAGCGCGGCGTCCTGGGGGTCCTCCTCGCCGACAACGTGTTCTCGGGGCGGGGATTGTCGGCGGAGCAGGTGTCGATGCTGGAGCTGTTCGCGTCGGCGGCGGGGCTCGCGGTGGACAATGCCCGCACCTATGTGGACCTGAAGGCGAGCCTGGAGCGCCTGAAGGAGACGCAGGCCGCGCTGATCCACTCGGAGAGGCTCGCGACCGTGGGCCAGCTGGCGGCGAACGTGGCGCACGAGATCCGCAACCCTCTCACGACGATCGGCGGTTTCGCGCGATCGATCCTCAAGCGGCCGGGAGACGGGGAACGGGTGAAGGAGAGCGCGGAGATCATCGCGGCGGAGGTCTCCCGGCTGGAGAAGATCCTCTCGGAGATCATGGACTTCACGAAGCCGACGAGACCGGTGCTCGAACGGCGGGCGATCGGCGTCGCGCTGGAGCGGGTGGCGACCGTCATGGGCGCCCAGGCCACCGCGATGGGGACGGCGATTTGCGTCGAGGTCGAGCCGGGACTCCCGGAGATCGAGTTCGACGAGAACCAGATCCACCAGGTGCTGGTCAACCTGGTCCGCAATTCCCTCGAGGCGATGGCGGAAGATCGGCGCGACGGGGCCGTGCGTCGCGTCACGGTCCGCGCTGGCCGGCGGGAGGGGAAGGTGTCGGTGGACGTCGAGGATACGGGGCCGGGGATCACGCCCGAGTCCCTGCCGCGGCTCTTCGAGCCGTTCTTCTCCCGGAAGGAACGCGGAACGGGTCTCGGGCTGGCCGTGGTCCGGAAGATCATGCACGACCACGGAGGAGACGTCGGCGCGGCGAACGGGCCGGGTGGCGGCGCGCTGTTCACGCTCCGGTTCCCGGAGCCGAAGGAGCAGCGGGATCTTCCCGCGGCGGGCGGAATGCCCATGGCGTGAGTTGTGGCTTCCCGCTCCGGCGGGGTGCTAGGATGGGCGCGGGAGGTGGGACCATGAGCATCGTCCTCGTCGTGGACGACGATCGGAACCAGAGGACGCTGTACTCTCGCGAACTCGGCGAAGAGGGCTACGAAGTCGTGACGGCGGCCGATGGGCGGGAAGCCCTCGAGGTCTTCGCGCTGCGTTCGCCGGACGTCGTCGTCCTCGATGTCCAGATGCCGAACATGGACGGGATCGAGACCCTCGGGCGCCTCCTGTCCGCCGACCGTCGCATTCCGGTGATCCTGCACACGGCCTACTCGAGCTACAAGACGAACTTCATGACGTGGTCGGCGGATGCCTACGTGGTGAAGAGCTCCGACCTCACGGAACTGAAGGCGAAGATCCGCGAAGTCCTCGGGGGAGCAGCGGAAGGCCGGGCCTGAGCATGGTGACGCCCGTGGACCTCCGGGACACGCTCGTGCTCGTGCTGGCGGGAGGACAGGGCGAGAGGCTCTACCCCCTGACGCGGGATCGGGCGAAGCCGGCGGTCCCTTTCGCCGGCGCGTATCGCATCGTGGACTTCTCCCTGACCAACTGCCTGCACTCGGGGCTGCGCCGGGTGTACGTGCTGACGCAGTACAAGAGCCTCTCCCTCGACCGGCACATCCGCCGAGGGTGGCAGGTGCTTTCCGAGGCGCTGGGGGAGTTCGTGGTTCCGATCCCCGCCCAACAGCGGATGGGCGGCTCCTGGTATCGCGGAACCGCTGATGCGATCTTCCAGAACGTCTACACGCTGGAGCACGAGCGACCGAAACGAGTCGTCATCCTCTCCGGCGACCACGTCTACCGGATGGACTACGCGCGGATGCTCGCGGAACACCGGGAGAAGGGGGCGGACCTCACGGTGGCCTGCATCGATGTGGGGCGGGAGCAGGCGCGCCACTTCGGCATCGCCGTGACGGAGGAGGACGGGAGGATCGTCCGCTGGCAGGAGAAGCCGTCCGATCCCGAGCCGGTGCCGGGTGGCGAGCAGCGTTTCCTTGCCAGCATGGGGGTATACGTATTCGAGACGGAGAAGTTGGTGCGGCGGGTGAGCGAGGACGCCCGTCACGACACGGAGCATGACTTCGGGAAGAACGTGATCCCGGAAATGCTGCGCCGGGACCGGGTCTTCGCGCACCGGTTCACCGACCTCGGGGGTGGTCGCCCCTACTGGCGCGACATCGGGCGGATCGACTCCTACTACGAGGCGAACCTGGATCTTGTCGCTCCGGATCCCCCCTTCGTGCTGCATGACCCGTCCTGGCCGGTGTGGACCGCGCCGAACCACGATCCACCGGTGAAAGTGGTGGGGGGGGGAGAGTTGAAGGACGCCGTCGTTTCCGCCGGGGCCACGATCCGCGGACAGGTGAGGCGCTCGGTCCTCGGTCATCGGGTGCTCGTCGGCGAGGGCGCGGTGGTGGAGGACTCGATCCTTTTCGACGGCGTGCGGGTGGGGGCCGGGGCGCGGGTGGTGCGCGCGATCGTGGACAAGGACGTCGCCATTCCGGAACGGGCCGTGCTCGGCACCACGGAGATGCCGGGGGCCGACCGGTTCACGGTGACGGCGACGGGTATCGTCGTCGTGCCGAAGGGAATGGTGCTCTGAACTACTGACCCTGCATTTCCTGGCGCCGCTCGCAGATTCCGCGGGAGCGGGCGCCGGAGGCTGATGCAGCAGTCCAGATGCGCGGGTCCGTTGAGGCGGCGGTGCCGCTTCGCCTTCTTCTACTCCGGTTTTCGAAGAACCCCCCGATCGGAGATCAGGGCCGTTTCAAGCCGCTGGATGCCAGCAGCCCGTCGCCGATGGCCTCCGCGCGCTCGAGGGCTTGCGCCGACGGGCTGCTGGCGGGGAGATCAGTCCGGGTCCCTCGCCCACTCCAGCGCGTCTTCGTGCATGCAGGTGTAGCAGGGCGGCCCGTCGCCGCGTGAGGCGCGGACGATGCCGCCCGGCGCGGCGTGTCGCAGGCGGGGGCAGTCGCTCTCGTGGATTTCGGGACTTCCGCGCAGGCGGTAGCAGGATCCGCCGAAGATCCCGCAACCGGCCGGCACGACGACGGCCACGGCGAGCGCGAGAACGAGGATCAGC
>JALOQY010000436.1 GCA_025459285.1 Planctomycetota bacterium
TGGGGGTGGCGTCGGGGGCGGTGACGCGGAAGGCGCGGCCGCGCGGGTCGCCGGGGTCCGGGGCGAGGGTCCACGAGCCGTCCCTGGCGGCCCGCGGCGTGACTTCCGTGACCGCGGCGTCCTCCGGCGGCGGCGGGACGGCGAGGAAGCGCTCGGGCTCGAAGCCGTCCTCCTCCTCGACGAAGGCGAACTGGAGCGCAAGGCCCGCCCCGCGGACCGCGCGCACCACGTGGAGGACGTCGCCCCAGGGCGCGGTGACGTGCGCGCGCACGAGCGCCGTCCCCCGGCCCGCGAGGGCGGCCAGGAGGTCCGCGGGCGCGAGGGTGCGGCCCTTCACCTTGACCACGATTCCGACCCCGTCTTCCGTGATCGCGATGTTGAGGATGACCCGCGCCGACTGACCGAAGTCCTCCACGAGACGCGCGCCGTCACCGGCCTCCCGCGGGGCCGGCAGGCGCATGTTCTCGATCTCCTTCATGAAGAGGAGGCTCGTCTCGAAGAAGACGACCTCCGGGCTCCCGCCCGCGCACTCCACGGCGCGCAGGACGTCCACGAAACGCACCCCCTCGCCGACCTCGAGAAGGACGACCGCCCGGGGACCCGCCGGGAGGGCCTCCCGCTCGGCGAGGAGCTCGGCGAGCGCCGGGATCAGGGGGCCCTCCCCCGGCGCGAGTGCCGCCTCCGAAGGGAGCCGGACATCGCCGCCGTCGAAACGTCGCGGTCCGGAGGTTCGGGATGCGCAATGGCCGAAGCGGTAGCGGACGCCGGCGGCGTCGCGGGTGATCCGGAGTTCGAGAGAGCCCGGCGTCTCGACGTCCGCAGGGCATACCGTGGTCCCGAGCCGCGAGAGTGTCTCCTCGATCGCGGGCTCGACGAACAGGGGCAGGGCGCCGATGCGGCCGTCCGGGAGCCGCCCTCCGAGGTAGAGGCGCGGCAACCGGTCGCACCACTCGTCGCCGGGGATCGAGTTCGCCTTCTGCCAGGGCGCCGCCGCCTCCGCGAGGAGCAGCAGGGCGGGGCGGAACGCGAGCCCCGCGAGGTGCGCCGCCTCGGTCTCTCCACCGGGCATCGGCCGCCCGGCGGGCCAGGGGATCGCGTCCCGCCAGGCCTTCCGGTGGCGCGCTCCGCCGTCCCCGGTCTCGTAGCCGAGGAGGATCTCCACGGCGGCGTCGGCCTCCGTCTCCTTCGCGACCACCACGGCCGGCGACTGCTCGCGGCCCCACGCCGCCGAGGACTCCACTCGAAGCCGGGGCAGGTCCATCCCCGCCAATTCCGCCGGCCCCCGTCCCGGCCAGGGTCCCCCCGCGCACGCGGCGGCCCCGGCGGCAAGGAGACCGACGATCAGGAGCTCCCGTCTCCCCCGGAGCCACCGTCCCGTCGCCGCGCAATATGCCATGGGCCATCCCTCCCTTCGGGGTCCATGCTACCCCGCCCGAAGGTCCCCGAGCGACAGGAGACGGATGTCGCCGCGTTTCCGGGCGAGGGCACGGAAGTCGTGGGTGAAGCCGGCGGCAGAGACGAAAAGGGTGCCGGCGGAGGTCGCCGGATCGAGTTCGAGCGGCGGTCGCGGACGGCGTGGACTTGCGAAATGTGACATGGACTGGTATCATTTGTTCGTCATGTCGAGGATCCGGCGCGGTAACTGCGTGTTCGTGACCTGGTCCGGCGACCACGAACCCCGCCACGTGCACGTGTTCCGCGAGGGACGACTCGTGGTGAAGTGGGATCTCGACCGATGGCGTCCCATGAAGGGCGCCGCGGACCGACGGATCCTCGCCCTCCTCGGTGAGCTCAGGAAGGAGGGGCTCCTGTGAAGCTCCGTTCCGTGACGTTCAACAACCGCAGGCAGTCCTTCACCGTCCGCGCGGGGACGGCGGAGTTCGAATTCCCCTATGCGGCACTGGAGAGGGGGGCCACGCGCCGGCGCCGCGTGATCCGGGCGTTCGTGGATCCGGAACTGGGGTCGGAGGCATTCACCTTCGAGACCGATGACGGCGCCATCGACGCCGTTCACCTCGACAATGTCCTGCTCTGGTGCCGGGATCCCGGAGCCGAACTGGAAGCGACGCTCTACCGCCTCACCCAGGAGGCCGCGGACGCGCTGGCCGATTCCGGTCTGAGCCGGCGCGCGGTCGCTCGGCGGCTCGGCACCTCGATGTCGCAGCTCTCGCGGCTCCTCGATCCCACGGTGCGGGCGAAGTCGATGGAGCAGATGATCGTCCTTCTGGGCGTCCTGGGCCGCGAGGTGGAGATCCTGGTCCGCCGGCCCGACGAGGTCCGCACGGCCTGAACCGTCAGCCTTCGAATCCCGTGCGCGGTCTACAGTCCGATCCCGGCGGCGCCGCGGGCGAGGAGGTGGAGGACGGCCTGCAGTACCGCCTCTGTGGGGGTGTCGTCGGGGGCGGTGAGGCGGAAGGCGCGGCCGCGCGGGTCGCCGGGGTCCGGGGCCAGGGTCCACGCGCCGCCCTCGGCGGTCCGCACCGCGACTTCCGTGACCGCCGCGCCCTCCGGCGGCGGCGGGACGGCGAGGAACCGCTCGGGCTCGAAGCCCTCCTCCTCCTCGGGGAACGCGAACTGGAGCGCGAGGCCCCGGTCGCGCACGATGGCCACCAGGGCGCGGAGGTCGCCCCACCGGGCCCGGGCTTCCGCCCGCACCAGGACCGTGTTCCGGCCCTCGAGCGAGGCCGGGATCTTCTCCGGCGCGAGGACGCGGCCCCTCTCCCTGACCTCCGTTCCGTTGTCGTCGTCGGTGAGGTTGACGCCGAGGATCACGCGCCCCGGTTGATCGAAGTCCTCCACGAGCGCCGCGCCGTCGGCCACCTCCCGCGGGCCGGGGAGCCGGAGGAACTCGAACTCCCGCTGGAACAGACGGCGCGCCTCCAGGATGACGACCTCCGGGTTCCCGTCCGCGCACTCCACGGCGCGCAGGACGTCCACGAAGCGCACGGCCTCGCCGACCTCCAGCCACACGGCGGCCCGGGGGCCGTTGGTGGTGGCGAACCGCTCGCGGAGCAGGCAGGCCAGCGCCGGCAGGAGCGGACCCTCGCCGGGGGCGAGCGCCGCCTCGGGCGGGAGGCGCACGTCGCCGCCGTCGAAGCGGCGCGGTCCTTCGCAGTCGCCAGCGTAGTGACCGAAACGGTAGCGAACCCCGGCGTCGCCGCGGGTGATCCGCAGTTCCAGGCTGCCGAGCGTGGCGAAGCGCGGGCGACCGCGCGCCGCGCCGAATAGCATCACCTCCCCCTCGGCCGCCGGGTCCACGAACATGGGCAGGGCGCCGAGGCGGCCGCCGGGGAGACGGCCTCCGAGGTAGAGGCGTGACTGCCGGATGCACCACTCGTCGCCGGGGATCGAACTCGCCTGCCTCCACGGCGTCGCCGCCTCCGCGAGGAGGAGGAGGGCGGGGCGGAACGCGAGCCCCGCGAGATGCGCCGCCTCGGTCTCTCCACCCGGCCTCGGCCGCAAGGCCGGCCAG
>JALOQY010000121.1 GCA_025459285.1 Planctomycetota bacterium
GCGTGACGTCTCCGACGATCTCCTTCCGCCGGTCGAGGAGGATCGCCCGGAACTTCTCGACATCTGCCTTGGGCATTGCCGCCTTCTTCTTCTCAGCGCTCATCCATCCTCCCCGGCGATCGACCGCCAGCGGAACCCGAGGGGCAAGTACCTGCCCCCGTGAAGGGCGGGTATTATAGGGACGATGTCGGGGGCGGTCAACCATTCCCCCCCCGGCTCACGAGCCCCGGAAGGCATTCCCTTGGACGACCGTATCTCTCTTTATCTCAGTCACTTACAGTCGGAGAGCGGCATTTCCGACAACACGGTGGCAGCCTATCGCCACGACCTCGGGCGGTTCCTCGCCTTCCTTGGCGACGTGCGCCTCATCCCCCTCGGGGAGGTGAAGGCCGATGACGTTCTCGCCTTCCTTCTCGCCGAGCGCGCGCGGGGCCTCCGGCCGGCCAGCCTGGGCCGCGCGCTGTCGGCGGTGCGCTGCTTCCTCCGGCACCTCGCCGCGGAGGGGTGCCTCGACGGCGCGGTCCTGGCCACCCTCGACAGCCCGAAACTCTGGGAGCGCCTGCCGGACGTCCTCGCGCCGGGGGAGGTGGAGGCCCTGCTCGCCGCCCCTCCGGCCCGGAAGCCCCTCGGCATCCGCGACCGCGCCCTGCTGGAGGTCCTCTACGCCACCGGGGCCCGGGCCTCGGAGACCGTCGGTCTCAAGCCGGAGGGGGTGGACCTCGGGCTGCGGGTCGCCCGTGTCTTCGGAAAGGGGGGCCGGGAACGCCTTGTCCCGCTCGGCACGAAGGCGGTGGAGGCCATACGGCGCTACCTCGCCTCCGCTCGCCCGAAGCTGATCCGGGGGTCGGATCCCGGCGTCCTCTTCGTCACACGCCTCGGGGCGCCGCTCCGCCGGGAGGACCTGTGGCGCATCGTGCGCCGGCACGCTCTGGCCGCGGGCCTCGGCGCGAAGGCCCACCCCCATACCCTCCGCCACTCCTTCGCCACCCACCTCCTCGCGGGCGGCGCCGACATCCGCGACGTGCAGGAGATGCTGGGTCACGCTTCGATCCGGACCACGCAGATCTACACGCACGTGGGGTCGGACCGCCTGCGGAAGGTCCACCGGCAATTCCATCCCCGGGCGTGACGACCCCGCCGGCGGGGGCGGGCGAAAAGGTGAAAAGGTACGTACGTCCCCTACAGGCAGCGGCTGAGCTCGGCCTGGGAGGCGCGGAGGCAGTCCTGCATGATCTCGCAGAGGCGGGGCAGGCTCTCCTGGGCGAGGGAGTAGTGGACGAAGGCGCCCTCGGTCCGCCGGCGGACGAAACCGGCCCGGTCGAGCAGGGCGAGGTTCCGCGAGACGTTGGCCTGCTTGTAGCCGGTCTCGCGGACGATCTCTCCCACGGAGCGTTCGCTCCGACAGAGGAGCTGGAGGATCTCGAGGCGAGTGGCGCAGGACAGCAGCTTGAACCGGTCGGCGATGAGCTTCAGCGCGTCCCGGCCGAGGGGCTTCTCCACGGGGTGCCTCTCCGGCGGTCGCGGGCGGTCCGGCGGGAGGCCGGACCGCCCGGGGTTCGCCCCGGCGCGGTGGCTACTTCGCGCCGTAGAGCTTCTTGAAGTTCACATGCGGGTTGTGGCACTGCGTGCAGCCCGCGTCCTTCTGGATCTGCTTGTCGGTGACCTCTTCTTCGTTGACCGCCGCCAGGGTCATGACCTTGGTGTGGGCGCTGCCCGGGCCATGGCAGCTTTCGCAGCCGACGCCCTTCAGCGCCGGCGTCTGCTCCGCCGAGACGAAGCCGTTCGGCTTGCCGAAACCGGTCACGTGGCACTCGATGCAGGCCCGCTCCTTGTGTTTGCCCGAGGCGATCTGATCGGGCGTCAGGCTGTCCCAGGCCTTCGAGTGCTTGCTCTCGAGCCACCCGGCGTGCTGCTCGGGGTGGCACATCTTGCACTTCTCGGAACCCACGTACTTGGCGCCTTCCTGCGCCCCCGCGGTGGAGGACGAAAGAAGGCTGATGCCGGCGACCAGGAGGAGGCCGCAGGCGAGGACGACGACCATCAGACGATATCTTCCGGACATCTCGATCTCCTTCTCGGAACACGGGGCCATCACGCTCGGGCCCTGACGGGAAACGATCGCTGCTCCCACTAGATACGATACATATCACGACTTGCGCATGAAATATTGCGCGTCTCCGGTCACTCCCCCTCGTCCGCCGGCTTCGGCTCCTCCGCGGGCTTCTCCTCCGCCGGGGCGGGCTTCGCGAGCAGCTCCCCGGCCTTCTCCCGCGCCGCCTTCAGGGACCGTTCCACGGAAGTGAGCGGGAGCAGGAAGGGCCGGTTGCCGCCTCCTCCCTCGACCCCGGAGGAGCCGCTCTGCAGCACCATGACCCCCACCGGCCGGAGGTCCGCGGCGAAGATCGGCAGCCCGGGAGCCGCCCCTTCACCGCTCACCACCCACATTTCCCGGGGTTTCTCGACCTTGCCCCGCACGTACATCCGGCCGAGGACCGGAGCGCAGTCGAACTCCCGCGAGAGCCGACCGAAGCTCAGGAGGTCGTCACCCAGGGCCGGCACCGCCGCCGGCGCGAGGTCCACGTGCTTCGGCTTGCGGTCCTTCAGGTCGAGGATCTGGACGTAGGCGAGACCGAGGACCGAATCGACGGCCGCGAGCTGCGCCTCGTACTCCTCCTCCTCGTTCCCGAAGAGGATCTTGATGTCCGCCGGGGTTCCCTTGATCTGCACCTCGCCGCGCATCCCCCGCGGGAGACTCCCCGAGGGGTCGAAGTTCGAGTTGGCGGTCATGACGAGGCCCTCCCCGGTGACCATCACGCCCGCCACTTCCATGCTGCGCTCCTGCTCCCGGGACTGGCCGCCCATGGTCACCTGGACCTTCAACACGTACCGCAGGAAGACGACCGGCTCGACCATCCGGGCCAGAACCTCGTCCTCCGTGGAGACCTGCTCCTCCGCTCCGGCCGGAGAGAGGGCCGCGGCGCAGGCGAGGAACAGCACGAACAGGGTCTTCTTCATTTCGAGCCTCCCGTGAAGGTGAGTGGATCATTCTATCAGCAGCGCAGCCCCCCGCTCCCCGCCGTCCGCGCCGGAGTCGGCGGGCCGCCGGTTGATCCGGAGCCCCCGGGGGCTCTCAGACCCCCTCTTCGGCCGCGTGCTCCGAATCCCAGTGCTGCTGCAGACACCCCTCGGAGCAGAAGAAGACCCGGCATTGCTCGCATTCCACGGGATCCGTGACGAGCCCCTCGTCCTCGTCGCCGGTCCAATGGGGGTTCAGGGGACGCTGGCAGAAACCACAGGCCGACTCCGGCTCGTCGTCCTCGTCTTCTTCCACGTCGTCGGCGTCCTCCTCGTCATCCCACTCGTCGTCTTCCTCGTCCTCGTCATCGTCGAGGAAATCCTCGTCCTCGTCGGTCTCGTCCGTCGGATCCTCTTCGTCCCAACCTTCGCTGCCGCGACCGGCCGCGCGCTTCGCACCCATCGCTGCCTCCCTATATCCTCACGACCCCCTGACCGTACCGGACCTCGTAGCGCGGCACCGCGGGGTCGACCCGCTTCGACCACTCCTCGATGCCCCCGCTCAGATTCACGACATCGGTGAATCCCTCGGCGAGAAGACGGAACGACATGAGCCGGCTCCGGCTGCCGTGATGGCAGTAGACGAGAATCGGCGTGTCGCGGGGCCATTCCTCGAGCACCTCGTGCACCGTGCCCGGGGTGGCGAGGGTGGACCCCGCGATCCGGGCCACGGCGCGTTCCGCGGGCTCCCGTACGTCGAGAAGCCGCACGCCGCCACGCTCCCGGAGCCAGGCCGCCGCCTCTTCGGGTTCCATCTCCCGGGGTCTCATTCCGCCGGAGGCTACGCCGGCCGGCGGATTTTCCATCAGGGTTTCCGGGCCGCCGTCCTGTCTCGACATGCGGCTACCGGGAACGGCCCGGGTCGTGCGGAACGGCAAGGTGCGTATACTGGTCCGAAGCCGGAGCCGTGGCGAAGGCCCGGCGTCGGCATCCGATGCACGAACTCCTCACCGAGGCCAGGTTCCGGGAGATCTTCACGGACTTCCGCGAGGCGGTCCACCGCTTCGCGTGGAGATTGACCGGCCATGCCCAGGACGCCGAAGACCTGACGCAGGAGACATTCGTGACCTTCTGGCGCAAGCGCGACCAGTACCGGGGTGAGGGCAGCCTGCTCGGCTACCTCCGCCGGATCGCCTTCCGCGCCTACCTGAACCGCCGCGAGCGGCTCTCGGCGAAGAGGCCCCCGGTGGCGCTCGACGTCGTGGCCGAACCCGCCGCACCGGCGGAGACGGTCGCCGAAAGTCGGGACCTGCGGGCGTTCCTGCGCCGAAAGGTCGAGGAGGCGCTCCGCGGCCTGGCCGACGGGGTGCGCGAGACGTTTCTCCTGTTCCGCTACGAAGGACTGAAGATCGCCGAGGTCGCCGAGATCACTGGCGCCCCGGTGAAAACGGTGGAGTCGCGGCTCAAGCGGGCCCATGAGGCCGTGGCCGCGAAACTGAAGCCGTACCGTGATCAACTCTGGACGCGTTGAGCCGATGGAAAGAGGTTCGCTCTACGACGAGATGTTCGCCCTGGCTTCCGGGACCCTGTCCCCGGAGGAGGCGGCCGCGCTGCGTCAGCGGTGCGGGATGGACCCCGAACTCCGGGCGCTCCTCGAGGGTTTCCTCGAGGTCCACGCGCTCACGGAGGGGGGGGACTCCCCGCCGCCGGCCTGCCGGCTCTCCTTCGAGGACGTCATGGGCGCGCCCGTCCCCCAACGGGCGTGGAGGAAGGTCCTCCGCCGGGCTCTGGCGACAGCTGCTGCGGTCCTGGTCCTCGTCGGGACGGGCTTCTTCCTGACTCGCGCGATCCCCGGTCGACACCATCGACCGGGCGGAGGGGAGGCCGGCCGGCCTCTCGTGCTGGCGGCGATCCCGCCGGCCGGCGAGGCGGCCCCGGAAACAGGTCCGGAGATCCCGGACGCGCTGGCCGATTACCGTCCCGTCCTCGGGGGGAAGGTGCAGTGGCTCCCCTCGATCGAGGCGGCTTCGACACTGGCGCGGACGACCTCCCGGCCGGTCCTCCTTTTCCTCTACCACCCCGCCTGCTGCATCTGCACCGACATGCGCGACGGGACTTTCGCCGATCCCGAAGTGCAGGCGAAGCTCGACGCATTCGTCCCCGCCCTCGTGGATGTCCGGAAGGCCCCGCGGCCCATCGTCGAGCTCGCCCGCCAGGGCTTCCCGTGGCTCGGGGCACTGGATGCCGGCGGCCGCGTCATCATCTCCTTCCCCGGGGGGCGCGGGGCGGTGGACTTCCTCGACCGACTGAAGGAAGCCGCGACCCTCGCCGGCCCGCCGGTCCTCCTCTGGGAAGAGGTCCACGCCATCTCCCGCCGGCTCGCGGAGGGTCGCGCGGACCTCGGACAGGGCCGCTTCGCCGCCGCATGGCGTCGCCTCGAGCCGCTGGCGGCCGATTTCCCCGGTTCCGACCTCGGTCGGGCCGCCGCGCGGGGACTCGACCGGATCTCCGCCGCCGCCCGGGAGGCCCTCCTCGACGCCGCGGGCCACCCCCCCGCCGAGGCCCTCGCCGCGCTCCGCGACGCCGGGGAGGCCTTCGCCGACACGCCGTTCGCCGGCGACTTCGACGCGGTGCGCGCGCGGCTTCTGGCGACCGGCCGGTTCCCGGAGTTCGAGCTCGCTGCGCCCTTGCGCCGGCCGTCAGGGCCCGTTAAGAGATGAGCGCTCAACACCGAGGCCCCCGCCGCGCCCGACCGGCTAGCAGCGACGACGCTGGTCGGGATGCGGCGGCCGGCCGAATGTAGCGATTATCTCTTAACGGGTCCTATGGGCCCGGTACCATCGCCGCATGGTCCGCCGGCTCGGGGTGCTCCTCTGCCTGTTCCTCTCCACGTTTCCCGCGCGCTCCGAGCCGGGACCATCCGCCGCGGATGACCTCGCCGCCTGCCGCCGCCTCGTTCAGGTGCGGTCCTTTCGACAGGCCGCCGATGCCTACCGGAAGCTCTTCGCGGACTGGCCGGAGGACCCCGCGATCCTCGCCGCGCTGCCCGACATCGAGGACGACCTGCGCCGCGCGCACTACCGGCTCGCGGTCCCCGAACCCACGGCCCGCGACCTCTACGGCCCGGCCGCGAAGTCCTTCAACCCGGCGACCCTCAAACTCGAGCTCCAGTGGCCGACCACTCCCGGCGGGGAGCCGTGGACCGAGCCGGCGGGCTCGCTGTGGGTCCTCCTGATCCGCTTCCGGGACCGCGTGACGGTGAGCTTCGAGTTTCCGGCCGGGGCCACGGGCGTCCTCCTCTGCTACAGCATCGAGAAGAGCGGCGGCTACGTCGTGCGGCCGAACCACGTCGTGACGAAGGGCCGGCTGAAGGCCTCGGTCCTGGCCATCCAGCGGCTGGACGACGGGGAGGCCACCCTGCTCGCCACGGAGACCCCCTATGCTCCCTCTCCGGCGGACCCCCCGGTCTACCCGAAGCGGTTCGAGGTGCGCCGGGACAGCAACGCCGTCACGGCCTGGGGCGACCGCAAGGGACTGGCCAAGGTCATCGACGCGCGGTATCGCGGCGGCTACGTGGGCTTCATCGGCGCCCGTCCGACCGACGTGCGGGTGGAGGGGGTCGTCGAGGAGAAGTTCCACCGGCAGAGGGCCGGCGAATGGGACGAGACACGGTTCAGGAAGTGGCAGGCGGAGAGCTGGAAACCGGCCGAGGTGATTCCCGCCTGGGCCCGGGACCGCGCCCCCGTGACCGCCGCCCCGCCCGTTCCGCTCCTTCCCTCGGACGGGGACACGGCCCGGGGAGATCTCCGGGAGATCGAGCGCCTCGTGGAGCGCGTCCTCGACGGGGACGAGCCGGCGGGGGAACGGCTCGCCGCACTCGCCGGCCGGCAACCCCCGCTGACCAGCCTCTACCTCATCTCCCTGGTGGCGCTCGCCGCGGGATGCGCCCACGAGGCCGAAGTGGGGCTGACCAGCCTCCTGTCGGCCGAGCCCGGTTTTGCCCGGGGTCGGGCACTCCGCGGCTTCGCTCGCCTCCACCTCCGGCGGATCCCGGAGGCGCGCGCGGATTTCGACGAGGCGATCCGGCTCGCCCCCGGACTCGAGCTGGCCTTTCACGGCCGGGTGCAGCTCGCGCTCCTCGAAGGGGATCTCGACGCCGCCGCGGCGACCCTCGACGCCGCGACCGCGGCGGGTCTCCGGACGCCGTCCGTCGTGGAATGCAGGACGATGGTCCAGCGGGCCCGGAGAGGGCCGCTCTGGACCCGCCCCTTCGAGGCGGCCACCGCCCACTTCGTCGTGCGCACCGACCACTCCGCCGACCTCGCCCGCGAGGTGGCGCGGCTCCTGGAGAACGCCCTCGCCGTCTACGCCCGCGCCTTCCCGGCGGAGAAGGTCCCGCCGCGCAAGTCCCGCGTGTGGCTCTTCGCCTCCGAGTCCGGCTACCTCGGCTACGCGGGAGACGTGAAGGTCGCCCTCGCGGGGAGCGCCGGCGCCTACGACCCGCGGCTCCGGGAACTCGTTCTCTTCCTGCCCGCCGACCGGTCGCGCTTCGTCCACACCGTGCGCCACGAGGGGTTCCACCGCTTCATGCACGACTTCCTCGACGACCAGCCCCTGTGGTTCGCCGAGGGGTGCGCGGAGTTCTTCTCGTCGGGGCGCGACCTCGGGGACGGGCAGTTCGCCATCGGCCGGGCAATCCCCGAGTACGTCGAGCACCTCCTCGGCGGGGCGGAGGCTCTCACGCCTCTTTGCGAGCTGTTCGTCCTGTCGCCGCCGGAGTTCATGGAGAAGCCACGGCTCCACTACGCGCAGGGCTGGGCGGTGGTCCACTACCTCCAGAACACGAAGGACACCGCCCTCGCCCCCGTCTTCCGGGACTACTGGACCGCGCTCCGCGAGGGGATCGGCGAGGAGGAAGCGTACGAGCGGGTGCTGGCGCCGGTGGCGGAGCGCATCGAGCGCGCCCTGCCCGCGTACCTCCGCTCGCTACGCGAATGACCCGAGAGCGTGAGCAGGAATCCCCCGCGAGCCGCGCCGGGACGAGGCGCGAGCAGCGCAAGGAGCGAGGAGGACTCGACCTTGCGGAGCCGGTCGACGACGACGAGCAACGAAGCGATGCGAAGCGCATCGTGCCCGGCCCGGAGGGTTGTCGGCCTGGGTCACCCCCCGGCGATCGTCCTCGGCCCCGACAGGCTGCTGGCCTCCCGGATTTCGCGGGCTCCCTGGCCCTGCGTCTCATCCGAACCCGATCATCGCATCCGACGTGCGCCCCGGCGCGCCGTTTCGCGCCCTCCCGGCGGGCTGCTACGATGCGGCGTCAAGCTCCTGGAGGCCCCATGCGAAGTCTGCTCGTCCCCGCTCTCCTTCTCCTCGCAGCTCTCCCCGGACCAGCGGCGGCACTCCCTGACGCCCGGGTCGACGTCCAGAGCCTCGACCTGCGCTTCGAGCCCACCGCGCACCGGATCGTGGGCGAGGCGGTTCTCGCGCTCGCCGGGAGCGGGGAACTCGAATTCCTCCTGCACGCGAACCTCGCGGTGAAGGAGGTCCGGCTCCGGACGGCCGGCGACGGCGCGGAGACGGCGGCGGAGGTCGCTTCCGCGGCACCTCCCGAGGACACCTTCCTCGCCGCCTACCGGGTCGACGCCTCCGGGGCGACCTCCGTCCGGATCCGCTACGAGGGCACCCTCCACGACGCCGTGCGCCGGGACGAGGCGCTCTCCTTCGTGGTGGGCGACGACTGCCGGGGGCTCGTGGGGCCCGAGGGGATCTTCCTCGTCGAAGGCTCCGGCTTCCACCCGCTCACCGACGGGCTCTGCCGGTACGACCGGATCCGGATCGACGTGCCCGAGCCGCTGCGCGCGGTGACCCAGGGCCGCTTGCTCTCGCGGGACACGAAGGACGGCCGGGAGATCACGACCTGGGAGTGCGCCTCGCCGGTCGACGGCCTCGCCCTGCAGGCCGGCGAGTACGTGGTGGACACCCGGGAGGTGGACGGCGTCCTCCTCTCCACGTACTTCTTCGCGCGCGACCGCGAGCACTCGAAGTTCTTCCTCGACCAGACCGAGGGCTACCTGAAGACCTACGTCGAGTTGCTCGGCCCCTATCCATGGCCGAAGTTCGACATCGTGGAGAACTTCTTCACCACCGGCTACGGGATGCCGTCCTACACGCTGCTCGGCTCCGACGTGGTGCAGGTCGCGGTGCGGATGGCGCCGCGCTACGGGAACAACATCCCGCCGGGGTTCGTGGATCACGAACTCGTCCACTGCTGGTGGGGCAACTCGGTCTACCCGGACTACGAGACGGGGAACTGGTGCGAGGGGCTCACCTCCTACCTGTCGAACTACTGGCGCAAGGAACGGGAGAACCCCGCCGAGGCCCTCGCCCACCGGACGCGCACCGTCACGAACTTCGCGATCCGGGTGAACGAGGCGAACGACTACCCCGTCCGGGACTTCCGCGGCAAGACCGAGGAGGCCGACAACGACATCGGGTACGGGAAGGCCTCCCTGATCTTCCACATGCTCCGGCGCGACATCGGGGACGGGCCGTTCTGGGCGGCGCTCAGGACCGTGGCGAGGGAGTTCGCGGGCCGGAAGGCCGCGTGGAAGGACTTCGAAGCGGCATTCTCGAAGACGTCCGGGAAGGAACTCTCCGGCTTCTTCGCGCAGTGGCTCGACCGGAAGGGCGCGCCGTCGCTCCGGGCGGGAGCGGTCTCGGTCGAACGGCGCGAGGACGGGCAGTTCCTCGTGAAGGCCGAGGTGCTCCAGGACGGCGAGCCGTGGGCGGTCAAGATCCCGGTGCGGGCCGAGTGGGCCGAGGGGTCCGATACGAAGATCGTGGACCTGACGGGTCCACGATCCGAGGTCTCGTTCGTCCTGACGAGACCGCCGGTCCGCGTCTCGGTGGACCCCGACTTCCACGTCTTCCGGCGGCACGTCTACGTGGTGCCGGAGGGCTCGGAGGGCTACCGGAAGCTCGCCGGGATGGCCGTGGCCCGCAAGGGCGGCGAGATCGTGACGGCCTCCGCGGAACTCCCGGCAAAGGACTGCCTCCTCTTCGGGCGGCCCGAGGAGAACCCGGCGGTGGCCAGGGTGCTCGCGGCGGCGGGGGTCGCCGTCAAGGGCAACGCGGTCACCGTGCGCGGGAAGAAGCACGAGAGCGACGAGTTCTGGCTCCTGTGGTCCGACCGCCACCCGGATGCGCCGGGCCGGTTCGTCACCGTGTTCTTCGGGACGACGGAGAGGGCCCTGGCCGGCGGTCGGATGATCTACCACTACGGCTGGGACGGCTTCGTGGCCTACGCGGGCCGCCCCCTCGACCGGGGCAACACCGTCCGCGTCCGGCCCTCGACCGACGCGCCCTTCCCGCTCCTGGCCGACCCGGAGCGCGTGAAGGAGACGATCGACGCGCTGGTCGATCCGCGGCTCGGCGGCCGTCTCGCCGGGACATCGGGGGACACGGCGATCCGGGCTCTACTGACCGGTCGGCTCGCCGAGGCCGGCGCGGTTTCGGTGCGCGAGGAGCCGTTCACGTTCACCGTCCTCGACTTCGACGACCCGGAGGCGTGGAGCGTGCCGCAGGGCGACCTCGCCCCCGGCACGCCATGGAAGACCGCGTATCCCGGCGCCGTGGTGCCCGCGGTTTTCTCGGCGGAGTGCCCCGATGGAATCCGGATCCGGCGGATCGCGAAACACCCCGCGGAGCCGGCGGAGGGCCTCCTTCTCCTGGTATCCGAGGAGGCGTCGGACGTCCCGACGCTCCTCGGGAAGATCCGGGAGGCCATCGCCACGAACCCCGCCGCGGTGGGGATCCCCCTCGACGTCCTGTCGAAAAGAGGCTTCGGGATGCTCGCAGCCTATCCGTCACGGGCCACCGGTTCCGTCGCCGAATCCGGAAGCGCCCAGCTCCGGGCCCTCGAGGCCGCCGGGGATCCCGCCGGATACGGCGTACCCGTGGTCTTCCTCGACACGCGTCTGCTCCCCCCCGGAGATGGCGCGGAGGCCGGCGCGCTCCTCAGGGTTCGATTCACCCGACGGAAGATCGCTTCCGCCAACGTCACGGGGATCGTCCCCGACCGTCGGGGCGACACCGGCGGGCCGAAGGTGGCCCTCGGCGCGCATTTCGATGGCCTCGGGGAAGGTCACGCCGGAGCCGACGACAACGCCTCGGGGGTCGCGACGGTGCTGGAGGCGGTCCGATTGCTCGCGGCGCGACGCGACCTCCTCGGCTCGCCGGTGAAGGTCATGCTCTTCTCGGCGGAGGAATGGGGCCTTCGCGGCTCTTCGGCTCTCGCCCGCGACGCGGCGGGCCTCCGGGCGTTCGTGAACCTCGACACGGTCGGCGCGCGGGACGTGGCGGAGGTCTTCGTGATCGGCCGGAGCGCCCATCCCGCCCTCGCCGCGGCGGCGGAAGCCGTCCTCGGCGCGGCGGGCTTCGACATCGGACAGGACATCGACCGGTTCGCGTTCCGCATGGGGTCCGACCACTGGCCATTCCATCTCGCGGGGGTCCCGTCGATCGATCTCTTCTCCGGCGTCTACCGGCGGATGAACAGCCCCGACGACCGGCCGGAACTCGTGGACCCCGCGAAGGTGGCGCGGATCGCGGCCGCCGCGGCACTCGTGGCCGTCGACCGGGCACCCGAGCCGCCGCGCCTCGCGACCGTCCATCCGGGCGAGGAACGGTACCTGAAGAACATCCGGATGCTCACGAGCGGCGGGGAGAACGCCGAGGCCTACTTCCCGGCGGAAGACGACCGGCTCGTGTTCCAGAGCAAGCGCGGCGGCCTCCGGGCCGACCAGATCTTCACGATGAACCTCGACGGCACGGACCTTCGCCTCCTGAGCCGCGGCGGGGGCGCGACGACCTGCTCGTACCTGTTCCCGGGCTCGAAGCGGGTGGTGTACGCCACGACCGCGCTCTCCGGCGAGGAGCCTCCTCCGCCCCCCGAAATGTCCCGCGGTTACGTGTGGAAGCTGCACCCGGAGTTCGAGATCGTGACCCACGACCTCGACGGCGGGAACTTCCTCCGACTCACGGACTCCCCCGGCTACGACGCCGAGGCCACGATCAGCCGGGACGGACAGTGGATCGTCTTCACCTCCACGCGTACGGGCGATCCGGAAATCTACCGGATGCGGCCCGACGGGTCCGAGGTGACACGCCTCACGGACGCCGAGGGCTACGACGGCGGGCCGTTCTTCTCCTTCGACGGGACGAGGATCGTCTGGCGGGCGAGCCGCCCGAAGACCGACGAGGAACGCACCCGGTACCGCCGGCTCCGCGAGCACATGGAGGTCACCCCCACCGCGCTCGAGCTGTGGGTGATGAACGCCGACGGTTCGGACAAGCACCAGATCACCGACAACGGCGCCGCGAACTTCGGCCCGTTCTTCCACCCCGATGGGAAACGGATCATCTTCTCGTCGAACCTCGGTTCCGAGCGAAAGCACGGGATGCCGAACTTCGACCTGTGGATCGTGAACGTGGACGGGACGGGCCTCGCGCGGGTCACGACCGGCCCCTCCTTCGACGGATTCCCCATGTTCACCGCCGACGGGAAGACACTGGTCTTCTGCAGCAACCGCGACAACGGCGGCACGTCCGAAACGAACGTCTTCCTCGCCGACTGGCTCGATTAGCAGCCCGTCGCCGACGGGCTGATAATCGAGCCGGCCGGCGTCCATCCGGTGGACGATGTCGGCATGGCGGGCGGTCGAGAGGCGGTGCGTGATGAGGAGGACGGTGCGGCCGCGGACGGCCTCGCGGAGCGCCTCTCCCCACTTCGCCTCCGACCACGGGTCCATGGCGCTCGTGGGCTCGTCGAGGACCAGGATCGGCGTGCGCCGCGCCATGGCCCGGGCCAGCGCAAGCCGCTGCCACTCGCCGGTGGACAGTTCGACGCCGCCCGCGAAGAGCTTCCCGAGCATCGTCCCGGAGCCGCGCGGCAGCGACCCGATCAGTTCCTCGGCCCCCGCCGCCCTCGCCGCTTCGGCCAGTTCGCCGGGTCCGAGGGCGTGGCCGGCCGCACCGAAGGCGATGTTATCCGCCACCGACGCGTGGTAGTGGACCGGCTCCTGGAAGAGCGCTGAAATCCGTTCCCGGACCGCCGGGAGGGACAGGCGCCGGAGGTCGATCCCGCCCAGTTCGACCCGCCCCTCGTCGGGATCGTACAGCCGGCAGAGGAGCTTGACGAGGGTGCTCTTCCCGGAGCCGTTCGGCCCGAGGAGGGCCGTGATCTTCCCCGCCGGCAGGGCGAGCGAGAATCGATCCAGCACGGGCCGCTCCGCGCCGGGGTAGCGGAATGTCACGTCCCGGAACTCGGCGCCGCAGGGCGTGTCGGGAGGCGGCGCCAGGGGCGCCGCCGGGCTCACGATGGCGGGCTCGAGTCCGAGGAACTCGAAGAAGTCCCCGAGAAAGAGGGCGCTCCCGTAGATGAGCCCCACGTCGGCGAGGAGGGAGCGCATGAGCCGCTGGCCGGTGTGGAACGTCTGCCAGAAGAGGGCCAGTTCGCCGAGTGTCACGGTTCCCCGGGCCGCGCGCAGGGCCACGAGGCCGAAGGCCGCCGCGGAGACGACGACGCCGAAGACACCCGCCACGGACTCCGCCGCGGCCTGCCGCCGCGCCAGCCCGATCCGCTCCGCCCGCAGCCGGTCGCGCAGCTCCCGGAAGAGACCCCGGAGGTGGCCGCCGAGATCGAACAGGCGGACCTCGGCCGCCGCGGCCCCTCCGGTCAGCAGGCCGTCCAGATAGAGGGCCCGCCGCTCGTCGGCGGTGCGCAGGCGGCGAAAGCGGTGGAGGCGGGCCGAGGCCGCGAGCGCCACCCAGAGTGCGGGCAGGGTCGACAGGACGAGCGCCGCGGGCAGGAGCACCCCGAACCGCAGGAGCACGACGGCCATGGCGGCCATCGTGATCGAGTTCGAGAGGACGGCTCCGAGGCTCTCGAGGAGGGCGAGGGGGCGATACCGGGCCTCCTCCCGCGCGCGGTGCAGCCGGTCGTGCTGCTCCGGCGTCTCATAGAAGGCGAGGTCCGCGGCGACGGATCTCTCCTGCAGGACGCCGGCCAGGTGGTCCCGGATGCGCTCGGCCTGCGCCGTCCGCACGAAGCCGAGCACACTCCGGAGCACTTCCCCGAGGAGCAGGAGACCGCCGGCGGCGGCGACGAAGCCGGCAATCTCGGCCGGGTCGCGTCGGGCCACGACCGCGTCCACGAGCATCTTCGTGGCGAAGACCGCGGCCGCCGGCAGCGTCCCCTGGAGGACCAGCAACCCGCTCCACGCCGCCGTGAGCCCGGGCGCCGCCCGCCGGCAGAGCGCGACGGCCCGCGGCAGTTGCCGGAGCTGCCCCACCACCTCCCGGAACCGCCCGCCGGCGCGCCCCTCGCCCATCGTCGCTCCTTTGACCGGCAGGGTAGAGCATCCCGCCGGCGGCCGGAAGCAGGATGCGGGCGCTGGCAGCCCGTCAAGGCTATGGTCCCGCCGCTCCGCGGGCGAGAGAGAGAAGCAGGCGGACCGGCCGCCGGACGAAGTGCAGGAAGAACAGCGGTCCGGGAAGCCGCAGCGTCGACCATTCCCGCATCGTGGGGGTCAGCGCCAGCCGGAGCGCGTAGACGACGCGGTCCCGCGGCCGCTCGCGCATCCGCAGGTGCAGCAGTGTCTGCCGGAGGAGGCCCGGCGGACCGGCGAAGAGCCCCGCTCGCAGGTCCCGGGCCAGATCGGTGATGGCCGGGTCGCGGTCCACGGCCGCCGCCACTTCCGCAGGAAGCGGCGCCCCGAGCCAGTCCCGGGCCAGACCAAGGGCGAGCCGGACCATCCGCCCGGCTCCCCGGTCCCTCGCGCGGGCGAAGAGACCGGTCCAGGAGAGGTCCCCCGGGGAGGCGATGACGCGCGCCAGGTCGGCCACCCACGCCAGTCGCTCGAAACAGTGCTTCGCGCCGTGGACGGCCAGTACGAGGAACATGTCCTCGGGACAGAGCACCCGGGTCTCCTCCCCCGCCAGCCGGAGCGGGCGGAGCCGGCGGCGCACCGCCCCGTGGTCGAGGGAGAAGCAGAAGTAGCGCGGCGTCACGTCCCAGTGCAGTTCGATGGCCAGGGACCGCCCGGGATGGACGAACTTCCGGTCGCAGAACGATCGGAACTGGGCGGCCTCCTCCGCCGGCCGGAGGTCGCGCTCGGGAACGTAGCCCCGCGCGAGGAGGAGGGCCGCCGCCGCCCGGACCCGGGACTTCGGGAGCAGGAAATCGAGGTCCACGGACTGCCGCAAACCGAAGGAGCCGTAAGCACCGAGCGCCAGCGTCGGCCCCTTGAAGGGCACCGCGGGAATCCGCGCCGCCCGGAACTCCCGGAGGCAGACCGCCAACTCCTCCACGAGCGCGAAGGCCCACGGCGTCCGGTCGGCCATGGAGGACCGCAGGCGCTCGCGCAGACCCTCCGGACACCCGGCGTACCCCGTCTCCTCGAGGTAGCGGAAGAGGAGCGGGACCATCCCATGGCGGGCGGCCAGTCGGAGCAGGCGCTCGCCGTCGATCCCCGGGGGGGCCGGACCGGTCGGGGGCCAAGGCGCCGCCGCCCGGAAGAGAACAGCCTCCTCCGGGCAGACCGCAGCATCCACGTCCCGACTTCCGCCGAAGTTCCCACTCATGAAGCGGATTCCCGCGATCGGTGTTTCACGGGTGGAGGCGGAATCGAGAAGACGCCCTCCACCGGGTCCAGATAGTCGGTCCCGCCGAGCCGCCCCACCGGCCGCAGGCCCGCGAAATCCACCGCCCCTTCCCGGAGCAGATCGTCCCGGACATGGACCGTCAGGATCCGGCCGGCCAGCATGGAAGTGCCGCCGAACGGGATGATCCGCTCCACCCGGCACTCGAAGTTCACGGGGCAGTCCGCGAGGCGGGGGGCCCGGATCAGGGCGGACGGCGCGAGGGCGAGCCCGAGCGACTCGACCTCGCTCTCCTCGGGAGGCAGGTCCTCCGACGTGGCCACCATGGCCGGCGCGAGGGCCCGCGGCACGACGTTCACCACCATCTCCCCCGTCTCCGCGGCATTGCGGTGCGTGTCCTTCGGCGTGCCGTCCCGCCTCGATCCCACGAAGACGGCGAGCATCGGCGGCGAGGAGGAGATCCCGCTGAAGAACGAGAACGGCGCGGCGTTCACCACCCCGCCCGGGGAGATCGTCGTCACCCACGCGATCGGCCTCGGAACGATGGCCGAGATGAGCAGGCGATACCGGTCCTTCGGGTCCAGCGAGTCCGGTTCGATCCGCATGCGCCCGCACCTCCCGTCGACCAGTCGTAATAATCTGCAAGGGCTTTCGGAGCCTACGGTAATCTCGCCGGCCGGATCCGGCCACCGGTGCCCCGCGCCGTTCCGGACCGCGAGTGAGCGAATTCGCGAAGGGCCCGACGTTTCCCGGGACGTTGCCCCGGGGGGGCGGCCTTTGCAGTGACCTGCTTTAAGGATGTACAGACATGCCTCTAGGTACCGTGAAGTGGTTCGACGACGCGAAGGGGTACGGGTTCATCCAGGAGGACAACGGCGGCGACGTCTTCGTCCACCACAGCGAGATCAACATGGAGGGGTTCCGGACCCTGGCTGAAGGCGACCGTGTCGAATTCGAGAAGACGGCCGGCCCGAAGGGGCCGAAGGCTCTTCGCGTCCGCAAGGCGCCGTAGAACCTGATCAGCGATCCACCAGGGGCGCCGGCCGCGGCCGGCGCCCCTGACGATTCCGCGGGCCGGACCGGGCGTGTCATACCCCCGTGGTAGGATTCCGTACGTGATCGCCCGCTACGACCCGAGTCCCGTGGAAGGCAAGCTCGTCCTCGGCGACGAGCCGGCCGACCTGGCCCGCGCCCGACTCCTCTTCGAGCTGGAGTCCGTGGCCGGGCGGCCCCCTCGCCTCGTCTTTCCCGCGAAAGGCGACGTCCCTCCGCGGACCGCTCTCGACGGCGTGGACGCGGAGTGGGCCATCCACGAGCGGCGCGCCGAGATCCCCGCCGACCGCGCGTGGCTCCTCGGGGTCGCCGCGGCCGCGGAACTCGGCGCTGGCCCGGAGGCACTCCGGGAGGCGGTGGTGCTTCTCGCCTCGGCCCGGCGGTCCGCGGCGCACGATCTCGAACTGGCATTCCGGGCGCTGGGAGGGACGCCGGAGAGCCTGCGGGCCGACCCGGGCCTCGCGGCGTATCGCGAGGAGTGTCGGCTCGCGCTCGGCCCGGCGCTCCGGGCGCGACCCCGGTTCGCCTGGCGGCTGGCCCTCGTCCGGTTCACCTCCGCGGAGTCGCTGGAAGAGATCGTGGCCGCGCGCTTCAGGGACCGCCTCCCGGGCCGGGTGGTCCTCGCCGCCAACCCCGCCTATGCGCCGGACCGGGTGGTGTACGCCTTTCGCACGCGCGCCGCTCTCGATCCGCGGGCCGTCCTCCTCACCGCCCTGCCGGAGGGCTCGCCCCCTCCCCGCTTCGAGCCCGACGGTCTCGGAGGACGCGGATCCCTCTCGCCCGAGGGATTCGACGAACTGCTCCTCCGCCTGCGGTTCACGCGGACCGAGGATGCCCGGAGATAAGCTTTCGCCATGGATCTTCGGACACTCGACGCTCTGCGGCGCATCCTCGCCCCCCTCGACCTGCGCCCGCTGTTGTGGGTCGTCGACGGGGACCACCTCCGGGGCTTCGACGGACCCGGGTCGCCGGTCACCGTACACGGAATCCATCGGGAGGCGCTCGGCGCCGCGCTCGGCGAGGGCCGGCGGCTCTTCGCCCTGACCGTCGACCTCCTCGACGAGGGATTGACGGTACGCGTGCGCTCCGAGGATCGCGACCGCACGGCGCGGCGTCTCCTCGCCGGGGACGGAAGGGTGCTGGAGACTCTCCACTCGCCCTTCGTGCTCGCCGGCGACGACGAGGCCGCCGCGATCCGCGGGGTCGCGCGGGGATTCGTCACGAGGAAGTACCCGACGTTCTGCCTGCGGGAAGCGGACCGGGCGGCCCGCGCGCTGTCCGGAGAGAGTCCGCGGGGTCTCCGGGCCCTGCCGCGGCTCTTCCGGGCGCTCCTCGCCGGCCTCCACGTCCTCGGGACCGGCGGCGTGGAACCGGACCTCCGCCGGCTCGCGCGGTGGAACGGCGCCGCCTGGCTCACCCGGCTCGCGGCGACCCCCTTCAGGTCGTCGGCGGCCTCGGACCCCGCGTTCCTCGAGTTCCTGCTCGGCGAGGCCGCCGCCCTCCGCGACGCGCTGGTGTCGGCGCTCCCCGCCTCGCGACTTCCCGACGCCCCCGGCCCGGAGGCGGTCGCCGCCCTCGACCGCTGGCGCGGCTAGAAGCCCGTCGCCGAGGGGCTTCCACCAGCGCGGAGGCTTACGCCGACGGGCTGCTATGGTGACTTGGGGCCTGGCCCCGGGGGCGTCATGCGGAGGACGGAGACGCGGGCGGCGAGGGCACGGGCGGCCTCGCGGAACGCCAGCGAGCAGGCGGAGGCCGGATGGCTCGCCACGCTCGGGACGCCGCGGTCCCCGCCCTCGCGGACCGCCACCTCGATGGGCAGCTCCCCGAGCAGCGGGACGCCCAGCTCCTCGGCCACCCGGCGCCCGCCGCCGCGGCCGAAGATCTCGATCCGGGTGTCGCTCCCCGGACAGAGGAAGTACGACATGTTCTCCACCACCCCGAGGATCGGCACGTTCACCTTCGCGAACATGTCCGCTCCCCGGCGGACGTCGATCAGCGCGATCTCCTGCGGCGTCGTGACCATGACCGCCCCGGTGAGCGGGATCGTCTGGGACAGGGAGAGCTGCGCGTCGCCCGTCCCCGGCGGAAGATCGACGATCAGGTAGTCGAGCTCGCCCCAGTCCACGTCGTTCAGGAACTGCTGGACCGCCTTGTGGATCAGCGGACCGCGCCAGACCACGGACTGTCCCGGAGGGATCAGGTAGCCGATGGACATCAGCGCGAGCCCGTGCCGCTTGATCGGGAGGAGCTTCGTGTCCGTCGCCTCGGGCGCGGTCTCCGCGGTGCCCGTCATCTTCGGCACCGAGGGGCCGTAGATGTCGCAGTCGAGCAGCCCGACCCGCGCCCCCTCCATCACGAGGGCCGCGGCGAGATTCACCGCCACCGTGGACTTGCCGACCCCGCCCTTCCCGCTCGCCACGGCGATCGAGTTGCGGACGCCGGGGATCGGGTTCCCCTCCCGCGCCGCCCCGCCGCGGACGCGGGCCGAGAAGGCCACCTCCACCCGGCCGATTCCCGGCAGGCCGGCCACGGCTTCCCGGATGTCCCGTTCGATCACGCCCTTCAGCGGACAGGCCGGGGTCGTCAGTTCCACCGCGATCACGGCGTTCGAGCCGCGGATCGTCACGTCCTTCAGCATCCCGAGGGTCACGATGTCCTGCCCGATTTCCGGGTCGCGGACTTTCCTCAGGGCTTCGCGGATCAGTTCGGGGAGGTTCTCGGCGGACATGGGGTTCTCCGGAGTGCGGGAGCGGCGATCATAGGGGCCGGAGTCCGGGCGAGGCAGCAATTCCCGCATCTCCGGAAAGGGCCTACAATCATGTCGTGGCCCCGCGCTTCCTCCTCCCGGCGCTCGTCCTCGCCGCGGCCTGCGCGCCGTCGGCTCCGCCCGCCGCGCCCGCGGTCTTCGGACCCGTGCCGCCGGGGCCGGAGACCACGGAGATCCGCGAGGCCCGCGAGCGGCTCATCGCCGGCCCGGTGGCGAAGATCGGCGTCACCGATCCACGGGTCCTCGACACTCTCCGCTCCGTCGACCGCCGCGTCTTCCTCCCCCCGGAACTGTGGCCCCGGGCCTGGGAGGACGGCGCCCTGCGGCGCCCGGACGGCGAGACCCTCACGGCGGTGGACCTCGCGGCGGCCATGCTCGCGGCGCTTGAGATCAGCCCGGACTCGAAGGTCCTCGAGTGCGGTACCCGGAGCGGTTGGCTCACCGCCCTGCTCGCGCGCGCCGCGAAGCGCGTCTTCACGGTGGCGGCCCGTCCGGAAACGACCCGGGCCGCGCGGCGAGGTCTTTGCCTCCTCGGGGTCGGGAATGTCTCGTTCCGGACCGGGGATCCCGGGGCGGGCTGGCCGGAAGAGGCCCCCTTCGACGCCGTCCTCGTGAACGGTCGCGTGGACCATGTCCCGCGCGCGCTGTACGCCGCCCTGCGGCCCGGCGGCCGGATCCTCGCGCCGGTGGGTCCGGCCGGCGGTTCGCAGACCCTTGTCCTGTCCATCCGGGGGGATACGGAGCCCCGCTCGACGCGCGCCCTGCTGTCCGTCCGCTTCGCGCCCCTCAGATGAAGTCGGGGCGCGCCCGGTCCCCCACGAACGGATTGCCGGCTCTTTCCGCGCCGATCGTGGTGTCCGGCCCGTGGCCGCAGTGCACCACCGTCTCCGGGGGCAGCCCGAAGAGCTTCTCCCGGATCGAGCGGCGCAGGACCTCGAAGTCGCCCCCCGGGAGGTCGGTGCGCCCCACCGAGCCCGCGAAGAGCGTGTCGCCGGCGAAGACCCGTCCCTCGGCCACGTAGGAGATCCCCCCGGCGGTGTGGCCGGGCGTCGCGACGGCGCGCAGCGCGCAGTGGCCGAAGGTGTAGACCGCCCCCTCCTTCACCCACTCGTCCACCTCGGGAACCGGGGGAGCGGGGATCCCGAAGAACGCGGCGTGCTCGGCCAGTGATTCCACGTTCTCCCGCTCCGCCTCGTGGATCGCGAAGGGGATGCCGTAGAGCCGCCGCAGTTCCTCCACGGCCCCCACGTGGTCGAGGTGGCCGTGGGTGTTCAGAATGCGGACCGGCCGGAAGCCGAGCCGGTCCACCGCCGCAGCGATCTTCTCCGCTTCGGCTCCGGGGTCGACGAGAACCGCCTCTCGCGTCCCGGCGCAGCCGACGATCCAGGCGTTCTCCGCGAACATCCCCACGACGAGGCTCTCGACGATCATGGGGCGGGAATCTACCCGGTCCTCGTCCGGCGTCGTAACCTTCCGCCATGATCGAGCGCCGCCGGACCCGTACCGTGATGAAAGGCCCCGTCCCCGTGGGCGGAGATCACCCGGTTTCCGTCCAGACCATGACGAAGTGCGATACCGCCGACGTGGAGACCTCGGTGGCGGAGATCCGCCGCCTCGCCGCGGCGGGCGCCGAGATCGTCCGGGTCTCCGTCCCCGGTGCCAATGCCGCCCGGGCCATCGCCGCGATCAAACCCCAGGTCTCCGTCCCGATCGTCGCCGACATCCACTTCAGCCCGGCGCTGGCGCTGCTCGCGATCGAGTCCGGCGCCGACTGCATCCGCATCAACCCCGGGAACATCGGGAAGCACGTGGAAGCGATCAAGGAGATCTGCCGCCGCTGCCGGGACCGGGGGATCTCCATGCGCGTGGGCGGGAACGAGGGCTCGATCATGGAGCGCCGGGGCCTCGAGGTCGTGGAACACGACACCGACCCCGTGGAGAAGATGGTGCGCGAGGTGCTCCGGAGTTGCGAGATCCTGGAGGGCGAGAACTTCCGCGACATCGTGCTCTCGGTGAAGTCCCACGACCCTCTCGACACGATCCGGGCCTACCGGTCGATCGCCACGCAGTGCGACTATCCGCTGCACCTCGGCGTCACGCACGCCGGCGGCATCGAGCAGGCGACGATCAAGACGTCCGTGGCCCTGGGATCACTCCTTTCG
>JALOQY010000437.1 GCA_025459285.1 Planctomycetota bacterium
CGATCGCGCCATGCGGTCCCGGACCGACGACCCGGCCCCGGCCCGGGACTTGACCGCGCGTCACTCCTGCGGCGCGGCGCTCTCCGCTTTCGCGAGGGTGGCGCGGATCTTCGCGAGCGATTTCCAGGCCTTGGCCGGCGCCCCACCGCCGTCGACGCTGCTCCAGACCGGCTCCACCATGGCGTGCGCCTTCGCCACCAGCTTCGCTCCCGGCGTCAACCCTCCGGCCTTCGCCGGCGGATTCAGGTACGGGTCGGCGAGGAGGAAGGCCAGCGCCGACTCCAGGAGCACGAGCCTTGTCAGCACGAGCGGCCGGAAGTCGGGAGGCGTGCTGTCGAGGAGGAACATCGTCTCGAGGAGGAGCGCGAAGGCCGTCGCGAACCGGAAGCGCATCCGGGCGAAGGCCGACGCGCCGGGCGGGAGCGAACCGTACGCCGCTTCCATGAGCAGGGCCGTGAGGATCGCTCCCTTCGCCGCGCCGACGAACCCCGCGGAAGCCTGCCCGCGGAACTCGTCGCCGTCCGGCAGGTCCCACTCGTGGACCAGCACCGGAGCGGTGGCGCCATGGGCCATCACGAAGGCCTGCAGGAACCAGGCGGCGGAGACCTGCGTCATCACGAACCGGATGTCGAGCAGGTTGTGCTCCGGGCTCAGACTGGTCACGGTCCGGGTCGAACCGGACACCACGCCCCCGGCGTCGGCCGCCGAGACCTGGTAGCCGGTCCCCCCGGGCAGCGGCTGCATGATCAGCGAGTAGAAGAGCGCCGTGCCGAGGAGTCCCACGCCCGCCGTGGCGTAGAGGTAGTCCTGGTTGAAGAGCTTGCTCCCGAGGGCGTAGTGCATGCCCGCGAGCAGCCGGAACGAGAAGCCGGGATAGAGCACGTGGGGATCGGTGAGGATCGCGTTGCTGTTCGCGGCGAGGCTCCGGAAGACAAGCGGGTGCATGAGAAGCGATCCACCCGAAAGCGCCGCTACGGCGACCGCGCCCTGCGAGACCTTCACCTTCCCGTCCACGCTGAGATGTCGTGTCAGGCAACCCGCCGGGAGGAGCAGGAGCAGAAGGACGGCGAGTACGGCGACGTTGCGGAGCAGTCGGGCGCGGACGGACATGGACGGCCTCCTTGGCGGAGAAGCTGGCCCTGCGACTCATTCGCATGCTAACGCGGGTGTCAAGCTCCGCGATCGGGGTCGCCGGCCGGGAAACGGAGAAGCCGGGCGATGCCGTGTGACAATATCGGGCCGTGCGCGTGGCGTTCGAAGACCCCCTGCTCCTCCTCGCGATCCCGGCGCTCTGGGCGCTCCTCGCGGTCTTCCGCGGACCCGCCCGCCGCGGGCGGGTCGCGCTCGGCGTTCGCGCCCTCGTCGTCGCCGTCCTCGTCGCGGCTCTCGCCCGGCCCTACCGCCCCGAATCCACGGAGGAGGCCCGCGGGACGGTGCTCCTCCTCGACCGCTCAGGCTCCATCTCCCCCGCCGGGCTCGCCGAGGAGGACGCCCTGCTCGCCGGGGAGTCCGACGTCCGCCGGATCGGGTTCGGCGATGGTCGGACCTCCGACGCGCGCGCCGCCCTCTTCACCGCCGCGGCGGGACCGGAGGGGCGGGTCCTCCTGGTCACCGACGGCTGGCTCGAACCGGGAGCCGCCGGCCTCGTCGCCGACCTCGGCGCCGCCGGCCGCAGCGTGGGCATCCTCCCCGTCGAGTCGGAGCGGGCCGAGGTACCACGGGTCCCGCTCGCGTCGCCGGTCCTCGCCCTCGCCGCCCCGCCGCGCTCCGGCGAGCCGGCGGAAGTCCGCGTCATCGCCCCCGGCGCGAGCCGGATCTCGCTCTCCCTCGACGGGAAGGAGCTTGTCACCGCCGAGGTCACGAGCGGGGAAGCCGTCTTCCCCGGACTCCGCCTTCCCGCCGGCGGCCACACGCTCCTCGCCATCGCCGAGTCCCCGGGGGGCCGCTCCGCCGCGGCGCTCGACGTCGCCGTGGAGGGGCCGCTCGCGGTGGCGGTGGCCGGTGGCGGGCCGGACCACCCGGTGGCCGTTGCCCTCGCCCGCCAGGGCTTCGACGTCCGCGCGGAGCCCGCGGGGATCCCCCCCCTCGACACCGTCCGCGTCCTCGTCGCCGTCTCGGCGGCCGCCCTCCCCGCGGACGCCGGAGATCTCCCGGCCTTCCTCCGGGCCGGCGGCGGGCTCCTCGCCGTCACCGGGCCTCCACCCGCCCTCGCGGATCTCTCGGGCACGCGGGTCGAGGCCCTGCTTCCCGCCGAGGCCGCCCCCCGTCCCCCGGAGCCGACCCCGCCACCGCCCGAGCCGCCTCCCCCCCCGGACCGGCCCGAGGAGGGCGCGCGGCCGGCGGAGGTCCCGAAGGACGCCCACACGCTCACCGTGGTCCTCGTGGTGGACCGCTCGGGCTCCATGCGGGGGGGCAAGATCGCCATGGCCCGGGCCGCGGCGCTCGCGGCGGCCCGGGCGCTCGATCCGGTGGACCGCATCGGCCTTCTGGCCTTCAGCGACACCTTCGAGTGGATCCGGAGGATCGCCCCGGCCGGGGACCTGGGCGGGCTCGAGCGCGCCCTGCGGAATCTCGACGCCACCGGCGGCACCGAGGCCTTCCCCGCCGTTCGCGAGGTCTTCTCCGTCCTGCGCGCCGACCCCGCGTCCGTGCGCCACGTGATCCTGATCTCCGACGGCCAGGACCTGCTCTCCGGCTTCAACCAGATGCTCACCGGCATGGTCGCGGAGAAGATCACCCTCTCCACCGTGGGCGTCGGCCTCGACTACGACCCGCGGTTCCTCGGCTCCCTCGCCCAGTGGGGTCAGGGCCGCTTCTACGACGCCACCGACCCGCGGGACCTCCCCCGGGTCGTCACGCTGGACACCCGCCGGGTCGTCGACACCGCGGGCAAGCCCCCGCCGGGGGAGCCGTCCGAGGACCTGACCGCCGGGGCGAAGGAGCCTCCGCCGGAGCCGCCACCCGAAGAGCCCGAGCCCCCCCGCCCGCCCCCGAAGGAGCCCGTGCCGGTCCGGCCCGTGAGCCCCCTGCCCGTGCTCGCCGGGCTCGAGTTCCCGCCGCTCCCCGAGGTCGAGCCCTGCCGGCCCCGTTTCCCCGCCCTCACGGCCCTCGACGCCGGGGGCGACCCGGCGCTGCTCCTCTGGCGCGTCGGCGCGGGGCGCGTGGCACTGATCCCCGCGGACCTCGCCGCCTGGGCGGCCTGGGAGGATCTGCCGCGCTTCCTCGGCCAGTTGACGCGCCTCCTCGCCGGCGATCCCCCGGGGCCCGAGGCCCCGCCCCCCGCCGTGGCGATCCGCGCCGGGCGCCTCATCGTCGAAGGCACCGGCGAACCGCCCGCCGGCCACGCCGCCGTGGAAGGCGACCGCCGGCCCCTCTCCTTCGTGCGGACGGGCCCCGACCGTTTCGAGGCCCCGCTGCCGGCCGCCAGTCCCGGGTCCGTGATCGTCGCGAGCGTCGAGGC
>JALOQY010000122.1 GCA_025459285.1 Planctomycetota bacterium
CACGCGGCTCATGGAGCGCCGGGCCGCGGCGCTCGCGGACTTCACGGCCTTCGCGAAGGCCGCGGGGGAGGCCGCCGACCGCTGGCCTCCTCCCTGGGCCGCCGTGGACCCCCGGCGGTTCGAGCCGGAGCGCGGTTTCCCGGACGCCGTGAAGATCGGCCAGGTGGTCCTCCCGCTGCCGGGGGCCCCGGACGGGACGCCGGAGGTCACGCTGCCCGTGGCGCTCACGTTCCCCGAGCACGCTTCGCTCCTCGTGCGCTACGGGGCCGTCGATCGCGACCGCGCGATCGAGGTCCTCTCCGGCGCGGTGCTGAAGGCGCTCGTCGCTTTCCCGCCCGGCAAGGCGCGGCTCACGATCCTCGATCCGGTGGGCCTCGGCCAGAGCTTCTCCGCGCTCATGCACCTCGCCGACCACGACGAGGACCTCGTCCACGGTCGGATCTGGACCGAGACGGCGCACATCGAGCGGCGCCTCGCCGATCTGACCGAGCACATCGAGAAGGTGATCCAGAAGTACCTGCGCAACAAGTACGCGACGATCACCGAGTACAACGCCGAGGCCGGCGACCTCCAGGAGCCGTATCACTTCCTGGTCGTCGCCGACTTCCCGGCGGGCTTCAATGACATCGCCACGGAGCGGCTCGCCAGCATCCTCTCGAGCGGCCCCCGCTGCGGAGTCTACACGCTCATCGCGCAGGACGTGCGACAGGAGGTCCTGCCCCAGCTGGACCGGGTCCTGCTCGCCCGGAACGGTCCCGCGCTCGCCTTTGAGCGTGGACGGCTCGTGGTGGAGGACGAGCACCTCGCGCACGGGCGGTTCTCTCATGAGCCGGCGCCCGCGCCGGAGTTCGTGATCGCCCTCCTCGACCGCCTTGGGCGCCTGAGTGTCGAGGCGTCCCGGGTGGAACTGCCCTTCTCGGCGGTGGCGCCGAAGGAGGACGAGGTCTGGTCGGGCACCACACAGACCGGAATCCGCGTGTCGATCGGCCGGACCGGGGCCGAGCGCCTCCAGTACCTCGACCTCGGCCGCGGCACGGCGCAGCATGCCCTCGTCGCGGGGCGAACGGGCTCCGGCAAGTCGACGCTGTTCCACGTGATGATCACGAACATGTCCCTGTGGTTCAGCCCCGACGAACTCCAGTTCTTCCTCATCGACTTCAAGAAGGGTGTGGAGTTCAAGATCTTCGCCTCCCACGCCCTCCCCCACGCCCGGGTCGTCGCGATCGAGTCCGATCGGGAGTTCGGGCTCAGCGTGCTCCGGTCGGTGGACGCGGAACTGGCACGGCGGGGAGACCTGTTTCGCGGCCGCGGCGTGCAGGACCTCGCGGCCTGGCGCCGGCAGGGCGGCGGGGAGAAGCTGCCGCGGACCATCCTCCTCATCGACGAGTTCCAGGAGTTCTTCACCGACGACGACGCGGTGGCCCATGACGCCGCGGTGCTGCTCGACCGCTTCGTGCGGCAGGGCCGCGCCTTCGGCATCCACGTCATCCTCGGCTCGCAGACCCTTTCGGGCATCTACACGCTCGCGCGGGGCACGCTCGGCCAGATGGGCGTCCGCATCGCGCTCCAGTGCAACGAGGCCGACTCCTACCTGATCCTCTCCGAGGACAACGGGGTGGCGCGGCTGCTCGGCCGACCCGGGGAGGCCATCTACAACGACAAGTCCGGCCTCGTCGAGGGGAACAACCCGTTCCAGGTCGTCTGGCTCACCGACGAGGAGCAGCGCCGCCGCCTCCGCCGGATCGGAGAGCGCGCCGCCGCGTCGGATCTCGAGCGGCGCGAGTTCGTGGTCTTCGAGGGGAACCAGCCTGCCGACGTCCTCGGGAACCGCGAGCTCCTCGCACTCGTGAGCTCCACCGCGCCGGCCGCTGACGACACGACCCGTGTGTGGCTCGGAGAACCGAACGCCATCAAGGGTCCCACCGAAGCGGCCTTCCAGGCGGCGAGCGGCAGCAACCTCCTCGTCGTAGGCCAGCGCCGGGACGCCGCTTTCGCCATGATGGTTGCCTCGATCTTCGCCCTCGCGGCCCGGTACCGCGGCGCCGGAGCGAGGATCGTCATCCTCGATGGCGGCGGTCACGAGCCGGAATTCGCGCAACGTTTCGAGGACCTCCTCGCCGCCCTGCCCGGCCGGATCGAACGTCACGACATCCGGACGACTCCGGAGGCGGTGGCGGAGATCGCCGCGATCGTGAAGGCCCGGGAGGATGGCGACGACGACCGGACCCCCATCTTCGTGTTCGCGTTCGGGATCCAGCGCCTGCGGATGCTCCGCCGGGAGGAGGACTACTCCATCAAGTTCGGCGAGGAGGAGTCGGCGTCGAGCGGGGAGCAATTCGGCACGATCCTCGCCGAGGGGCCGCCACGCCGCGTCCACACGATCGTCTGGTGCGACACCGTCCAGAACCTCCAGCGGACGCTGAGCCGCAAGGCGATGCGCGAGTTCGACATGCGTGTCCTCTTCCAGATGAGCGCCGCGGACTCCTCGGAGATGATCGAGTCCTCCGCCGCGAACCGTCTCGGCCTCGCCAGCGCGCTCCTCGCCGTGGAGAGCCTCGGGACGTTCGAGAAGTTCCGGCCGTACGCGGTGCCGAGCGCGGACGTGATGCTGCGTCTCACTGCCTTCGCCCGGGAGGTCGCCGGCCAGCAGCCCGTCGCCGAGGGGCCTCCGCGCGCCTGAGGGCTTGCACCGACGGGCTGCTGGCGGGGATCGTGGACCTCCGCCCAGGAACGCGCGTCCCGGGAGCGGAAGGTCAGCGTTCTTCCGGCCTCGTCCCGCTCCGACGACCTGAGGCCGGTCGCCAGCCGGGCCGGCAGCCTGTCGGCCCGAAGCATCACGGCGAGCGCCGAGGCGAGGAGTTCGCAGTGACCCGGGGCCTCCCCGCGCAGGAAGGACGAAAACGACCGCGCTCGCCGTTCGTCCCCCGGCGAGGCCGCGGCGCGGTTCGTGCGGAGCCAGTCCGCGAACCTGCCGGCGCGCTCCGCCGGACGCAGGCCGCGCGGGAGCGTCGCGGCGATCTTCTTCGCGAGGAGCCTGGCCTCGGCGACCGCCTCGTCACCGGGAAGGCGGTTCAGGGGTCTAGAGTCAGGAAGCCCGTCACCAACGCCACGAGGAACGAGTCGAATCGTGCGCGCGATCTTCACGTTCCCTTAACATCGGGCTGACATGCGCCCGCGCTTTCGCCGTACGCTCCTCGGAACCACCGGCGCGGCGGTCGTCCTCTTCGGGGGGCTGACCGTCGCCGGAGTGCTTTTCATCCTCGGACTCGAGAACGATCTGGCGGGTTCGGTACTGCGCGACCACCCGATGGCGATCTTCTTCCTCTACACGAGGCTCCTCGTCGTCTACCTGGCGGCGGGCCTTCTTTCGGCGCTCCTCTTCCACCCGCTCTGTCCGGGCCTCAAGGCCGGTTTCGCAACACTCGGGCTGGCCCTGGCGGGGATCGTCCACGCGCTCACGAGCGAGACGCATCTCCTGAACGGCGCCCTCATGACGCTCTGCGCGACGGTCCACGACGCCACGCCCTCCGTCGTCCGTGCGCTCTACCGGCCGTGGCTGATTCCGGCGGCCCTCGGCGGGCTCGCCCTCCTCTCTCTCTGGCGCTGGACGCGGCCGCTGCGCCCCCGGGCGCGGGGCGTCCTCGCGGCGGTGCTCCTCCTCGGAGCGACGGCCGCCTTCCTGCCGGCGACCCCGGCGGCCATCGCCCCGGACGGCCCGGTCAACGTCCTCCTCCTCGCGAGCGATTCGCTGCGCGCCGACCACCTCTCGTGCAACGGCTACCCCCGTCCGACGACGCCGGCCATCGACGCGCTGGCCGCCCGCGGCACGAACTTCGCGAACTGCCTCGTTCCCACGGCGAGCACGCACGAGTCCTGGGTCTCGCTCTTCACGTCCTCGGAGCCCCGCGAGAACGGCCTCCGGCACATGTTCCCCGATCGGGCACTCGTAAGGCGTCTCGAGCGGGAGCGATCGTTCCTGCCCGCCGTCCTCCGCGACCGGGGCCTCCGGACGGCCGCCCTCGGGGGCTGGTGCGGCACCACCTTCGCGCTCATCGACTGCGGCTTCGCGGAGGTGGACGTCTCGAACGCCCAGAACCACCGGGCGCTCATCGCCGAAGCGGCGCTCCTGAACCACGTTCCGGTGGTTCCGCTCCTCGACAACCCGGTGGGCCGCCTGCTGGTCCCGGAAATCTCCGCCGTCTCCTTCACGCGCGGCGCCCGGGCCCTGACCCGGCGGGCGAAGCGGACGATCAGCCGCCTTTCCGCGAGCGGACAGCCCTTCTTCCTCACCGTCGTCTACCACTCGACGCACCTGCCGTACAGCGCCGAGTACGGGTTCTACGGGACGTTCACCGACCCGGCCTGGCACGGGAAGAACCGCTACCGGATCGAGTTCGGCGTGGACGACATGATCCAGCAGGGCTTCGACCACGGGCTCTCGGAGGCTGAGCAGCGCCACATCGTCGATCTCTACGACGGCTGCGTGCGAGAGTTCGACGCGCAGGTCGAGGCTCTCGTCGCGCATCTTCGCGAGACGGGCCTCCTCGACCGCACGATCGTCGGGGTCTGGTCGGACCACGGGGATGACCTCTACGAGCACGGCGTCACGCTGGGGCACGGGGTCTCGCTCTTCGGCGGCGACCACGCGAATCGCGTCCCGGCGGTCTTCGCCGGGCCGGGGGTGCCGGCGCGCCGGGAGGAGGCGCTCGTCCGCAGCATCGACCTCGCGCCGACGCTCCTTCGCTGGCTCGGGCTCCCGGCGCCTGCGGACTTCTCCGGGGTCGACCTCTCGGGGGAGGTGCCGCCGCTCACCGCGCTCCTGGAGACCTCCTATCTCCTCTACCGCCAGCCGGTGCCGGACCTCCAGCCCGGGGAGGAGGTGCGCCCGTTCCCGGCGCTCGACCAGGCGACCTTCTTCGACCCCGGGTTCGACGGGAACCTCGTGCTGAAGCCCGAGTTTGCGGACCTCCTCGTCCGGACGAAGTGCTTCGCGGTGAGGGAGGGGTCACTGAAGCTGATCAGCGTCCCCGGGACGGCGGGCCCGATCCTGCGGCTCTTCGATCTCGACCGCGATCCCCAATGCCGGGACGACCTCCTGCGGACCGTCCCCCACCCCGCGCTCCCCCGCCTCCTCTCCCTTCTCCCCCCCGAGGCCCGCTGACCGCCAGCGGCCTGTCGGGACCGGGGCCGATCTCGGCAATGCGACCCCCTACCCCGACGGGCTAGAGCGCCTCGGCCAGGATGCCGGCGAGTTCACCCTCTTCGAGCACGACCGGGTTCGCTGTCATGCTGCTCGCCTTCCGCGCGGCGCTGGCGAGCCCGGGGAGGTCGGCGGCCGAGACACCGTAGCGGGCAAGCGACGGGATCCGCAGGTCCTCGACCAGCGCGGCGAGCCACCGGATTCCCTCCTCCGCCCCGGCATCCGGTCGCCCGGTGAGCAGCGCAGCGGCCTCCGCGAAGCGTGAAAGGACCGGCGAATCCGGCTCGCGGGCCGCGAGCGCCCGGAGGTTCGCGGCGAAGACCAGGGGCAAGAGCCGGGCGCAGGCGACACCGTGCGGGACGGGGAACGAACCGCCGAGGGGGGCGGCAAGACCGTGGACCGCGCCGAGGCCGGCATTGGCCAGGGCGAGCCCGCCGCAGAGGCTCGCGAAGGCCAGGTCGTCGCGGGCCGCCGCGTCGCTCCCGTCCGCGACGGCGCGCCGCAGGCTTCGCGCCGCCCGGGGGATCGCCTCCCGGCAGAGGCCGTCCACCAGCGGATTCGCCCGCCGGGAGAGGAACGGCTCGAGGACCTGGGTCAGTGCGTCGAGACCGGTGGCCGCGGTGACGTCCGGGGGCATGGAATCCGTCAGAGCCGGGTCGACCACGGCGAGCCGCGGCAGCAGGTACGGGCTCCGAAGGCTCGCCTTCACTCCGTGCTCCGGGGAGACGAGGACGGCGTTGCGGGTGACCTCGGAACCGGTACCGGCGGTGGTGGGAATCGCGACGCAGGGGAGCCCCGGCGACTCGAGCGGGCGCCCCTCGCCCACGACCTCCAGGAACCGGAGCGGATCGCCCTGGTTCCGAACGAGCGCGGCGATGGCCTTTCCCGCGTCGAGCGCGCTCCCGCCGCCGAGGGCGACAACGAGATCCACGCCGGCCTCCCTCCCGGCGCGCACGCCGCGGCGGGCATCCTCCACCGTGGGCTCGCCGGCCACGGAGAAGAAGGAGACGCCAAGTCCCTCCCGCCCGAGGAGCGCGGCGAAGGGAACCGCACGCGCCGCGTCCCGCCCCGTGACGATCAGGGCGCGCCGGCCGAGGGAGGCCGCGACGCTCGCCGCCGCCGCGAGCCGGCCGCGACCGAAGAGGATGCGCCCGGCGGTGGCAAAATCGAAGTGCACGTCAGCCCGGGAAGACCGTGTCATAGGTCACACCGACCCTCGGCTCGGCCATCATCGATTCCGCGTCCGCCTTGAAGCGCGCGTAGTGGGCGGTCTCGCGGTGCTTCGCATGATCCGCCGGCGTCCGGTAGACCTCGTACAGGACGAAGCGCGCCGGGTCGTCCTTCTGAACGAGGACGTCGAACCGCACGATCCCGGGTTCCCGGACACTCTCCCGGGCGTTGGCGAGGATCGCCGCCCGGAAGTCCTCCACGCGGTCCGGTTTCACGTGCACGGTGACGATGAGCGTATGCATGTCCGCCTCCTTCGGTCCGCAGGCATCCTAGCAACACCGGGAACCGCTTCGCGCCGATCGGTCGTGCCGGCAAGAGTCCCTGCCCGCCCGGGGTCCCGGACGTCAGCTGGAGCGAACCGCGGCCGTGCCGCCGGAGGACTGACCGGCCAGCAGGAACACCGCGGCCTGGATGACGGCGTTCAGACTCTCCATCGCCGCCGTCGCCATCGCGGCGCCCCCGGCCCCGAGCACGGGGACGAGGGGGACGGCCAGCGCAACGAAGACGGTCAGATTCGCGAACGAGAGCGCGGCGAGGAGCCGGAAACGACCCGCGGCCACGAGTCCGGCGGAGAGGACCTGTGCCGCGAACATCGCCGCGGAGCCGGCGAGGAGCCAGCGGAAGGCCGGCACCGCCCCGGAATATTCCGGCCGGAGAACCGCCGCCAGGGGCTCCGCGGCGAACCCCGCCGCCGCCGCGATCGGAGCGAGGACGAGGAGGCAGAGCAGGAGCACCTTCGCGACGAAGCGCCGCGCCTCCGCGCCGCACCCCTCGGCGCAAAGGCGCGAGAGGTAGGGGTTCAGCGATACGGCGAGCGCCGAACCGGCCAGGACGATCGGCTCCGACAGGCGCCGGGCCGCTCCGTAGTCCGCCACCGGACCGGTCCCGCCGTGAATCTCGAGGAGCCAGATCCCGAGCCGCCCGTAGACGACGACCGCGAGGTTCACCACGGCGAGCGGAAAGCCCTCGCGGAGCAGGTCCCGGGCGAGACCCGGGAGGCGCCGGAGAGGTGCGCGGAGCTCCCGCCGCACCGCGGCCCGGACCGCGAGCGCCGCCGCCGCTTCACCCGCCGCGGCCGCCGCCACGAAGGCCGCGACGGGAGCATCGGCCGCCCACAGGGCGAGGACGACCGCCACGTGGACCGTGCCCGCAAGGGCCGGGAGGAAGATGATCCGGTGGATCCGATGCCGGGCCTGGAAGGCTACGGAGAGCGGACCGGTCAGGGCGGCCGGGAGGATCGCGAGCGCCGCGGCCAGGACCGCGAGGGTGTTCCCCGGCGGCCCCCCTCGGAAGAGGGCGAGGGGAACACAGACGGCGAAGGCCGCCATGCCGAGTCTCACGCGAAGGGAGAGCAGCGTCCCGAGAATCTCCGGCAGGCGGTCCGGTTCGCGTCCCGCCCGGCGCAGCGCCGCCGTGTCGAGACCGAGGGCGGCAATGGTCCGCACCGGGTCCACGAGGGCGACGGCCGCGGTGAGGATCCCGTAGTCGCTTCGGGAGAGGGCGGCGAGGAGCAGGACGGTCGAGAGGAGGCGGAGGGCGTGGGACAAACCGTGCTGGCCCAGGACGGCGAAGGTGTTGCGGGCGACGCCGCGGGCGGTGGTCACGGCCGGCCCATCACCACGACGCTGTCCATGGGTCCAGAGCGATCCGCGCCGGAGAGGACACTGCGAATCCGGGCCAGGAGTCGCCGCGGAAAGGACCGCCGCGGCAGGGTCGCCCGGTCGTCGTAGCTTTCGATCACCCGAAGGCCGGCCGCTTCGCCGAGGCGCCCGAGCAAGGGGCGCGGCCACGGACGGACATGCGTCGGATCGAGCCAGAAAGTCTCCGTGAGAACGACGAGGTTCCTCGCATTCGGGGTGACGAGGACGACCCGGCCGCCCGGGGAGAGCACGGCCGCGATCCGTTCGACGAGACCTGGCACATGGTCCGCCGGCAGGTGCTCGACGAGGTGGGACGCGAAGACGCCGTCGAACCGCTCGCCTCGTGCGGCGGCACCGTGAAGGAAAGCCTCCACCTCGCCTTCGACGACCTCATGGCCCGCGGCGCGGGCAGGCGCGGGATCCCGGTCCACCCCGAGCCCCTCGATGCCCGCCTCCCGGAGGAGCCCGAGGAATGTCCCGCGCCCGCATCCGAGGTCCAGGACCCGCCGAGCTCCCCGGAAGTGGCGCAGATGGCCGCGCTGGACGGCGCGGACCTCTTCCTCGTCCACGAAGGACCGGGCGATGGCGGCAGGATCCATGTCCGACTCCTGGTCGACACATCCTACCGTGGCCCGCGGGCCGTCGGAGATCCGCTTTGCCGGGCCGGGATTCCACTCAAGGAACAGCGACCGCCCTCCGATAGCCGATACAGAGCGGATTCCGCTCCGACCGAAACAGGCAAACCGTCCGAAAGGGCGGGACGCGAAGCCGAAGGGCCTTCGCCCCGACAGGGGGCGTGGCAGCCGGTTGCCGGTTGCCGGTTGGCGCACGCGCCCGCCGTATCAGGCCGGGAGCCGGGAGGCGATCGTGCCAAGAGCAGGAGACGAGGCCGGCTTCACGGTCCTCGAGGCAGCCATATCGATGACCGTGCTGGCCGTGGCTCTGCTCACCTTGTGGAGCACATTGGTCTATTGCTCCCGCTCGAACCTCGCGGCGGAGCAGCGGGTCCGCGCGCTGAACGCGGCGCAGGCGAAGCTGGAGGAGCTGAGAGCACACCGGTTCGACCGGCTCATCGAGGACTACTCTCCGGGCGGCCCCGTCGGCGATCGCTTCGGCGTGCCGTCCATCGACTCCGAAGTCCTGACAGCCCAGGGGCAGGTCGCCTTCTTCGTGGACGAACGGGCGAACCCCGAAGCCGAGCACCTCGCCCTTCCCCTCGATCTGAACGCTGACGGCGATGCCGACGACGAGGACGTCTCCGCTCGCTGCGATCTCCTCCCCGTCCGGGTGACCGTGCGGTGGGACGGGGTGCTGGGTCACCAGCGCGTGGACCTGAGGGCGATCCTCAGGAAGGAGGAGTGATGGCCGGCGAAGAACGAGGCGCCACGCTGGTGGACATGGTCATCGCGGCGACACTCCTCGTCGTGGTTTTCGGCCTCACCATCCCCGGCTTCATGCTCGCCGAAGACACGATCACCACCGGGGGGACCCGGGATCAGCTGGAGAGGACGGGCGACCGCATCCTATCCGAGATCCTCGGGATCCTCCGCTCAGGACGGCTCGCCTCGATTTCCCCACCGGGCGGTCCGCCGTCGCTCACCGTCCACCGGGTCCGCACGGACATCGAACTGGACGACCTCACGGAGGAGACTCCCGACCTCTTCGAACCCGATCCCGTCGTGATCTCTTTCCGCACCGCCCGGATCCTCGCGGAGAGCGCCCTCCGGACCGATCTGAACCGCGACGGAGACCTTGCCGACGAGTTCGCCCTCGGAGGCCTTGACCTGTCGGACGGGGAGCATGCGCGGACTTTCAGCGGTCGCCCGGTCGCCCTTCTCGGCCTGCCCTCGTTCCAGGGGGATCTGGACGGGGATGCTGTCGACGACCCTCTTTTCTCGTTCGACGGCGCAACAGTCTCCGTCAGCCTGCGCCTCGTGAGCGTCGAACCGGGGGGACGGGTGCTCTCCGCCTCCCTCCGGGGGAGCGTGAAACCCAGGAACTCTCAGGAGTAGAGACAATGAGGACACTCCACCCGTGCCGGGTGGAGGAAAAGGGAAGTGCCTTCGTCCTGGTCACCGTCTTCGTTCTCTGCGCCGTCGCGATCGTGGGCGCCTTCTTCACCACGAGCCTCGCGAAGGTCCACCACGTGGACCTCGCGGCCGCGAGGTCCGACGCCCTCCTGGCCGCCGAGGCCGGGATCAACGCCGTGGCCAGTCAGGTGTTCCGAACCTACCGGTCCTCGACCACCTGGAACCGCGTGGCCGCCGTCGAGGAACTGGACGGACGCCTTGACGAGGAGACCCGGCTCCGGCTGCCGCCCACCCGGATCGGATCGAGTCACTTCGAGGCCGAGGTGCGCCGGGTGGCAGGCCACGGGACAGAGTTCGCCGACGTGGAGATCGTCGCGCGCGGCTCGAACCGGTACGCGACCCGCAGCGTCACGGCGATCATCCGGTATCTGAGCCTCCCCTCCGCGGTTTTCGACCACGCCTACTTCATCAACAACTTCGGGTGGCTGTGGGGCTCCACGATCACCGTGAACGGCAGCGTCCGGTCCAATGGCGACTTCTCTCTCCGCGACGCGACCGTGAATGGCGATGTCTACGCCTCGGAGAGCGAAGAGCTGGAAACGGTCGGCGCGATCACGGGGACCGTCCGGTTCCTCCCTCGGGACACCTACAACGCCTCGGCTCCCGCAACCGCGCGTCCGACGGACCCCTCGGCAACCCCGGAGGATCTCAACGGCAACGGCCTCCTGGATCCGGGCGAGGACCGGAACGGCAACGAACTGCTCGACGCGTTCGCCTTCCCGGACGGCTATGCCGGGACATGCACCCGGCACGAAGGCGAGCCTGCCGTCGAGATGCCCTATCTCGGCGAGATGGAGTACTACCGCCGGCTTGCCCTGGAGAAGGGAGGCCGGATCTCGATCGCCGGCAGGACGATCGTCACCGGCGTCTTCGGTGACACCCCCGGCGAGGGCAAAGACCTCGTTCTCGTCGGCACTCCCCTCAATCCCATCGGGATCGACGGCCCGGTGGTCATCGACAACGACATCGCCCTCAAGGGGACGATCACCGGGCAGGGGACGATCTACGCCGGCCGGAACATCCATCTGCTGGGTGACCTCGTGTACGCATCTCCACCCTCATGGCCGAAGCCCATGGAGGACGCCGGCCCGGTCGCCGGACAGAACGCCGGCCGGGATCTCGTGGGCCTGGTGGCCCGGGGTTCCGTGATCCTCGGGAACTACACACAGTCCACGTGGAAGTCCGCCACGAGCAGCTACCTGAAGCCTCCTTTCACCGAGCCCTACATCGTGGACGAGGCCGATCGTGACATCGGCTTTGTTTCGTTCTACGACGTGGAGGGCCGGCCGCGCTTCCACGCCGACTACACGGCCTATGACGGTGGGAAGAAGTCCGGGCTGAACCCCACGGCGATCACCGGCCTCGGGGACGCCGGAGCCTGGTTCCAGTCGCCGGGAGGGACGACGTCTCGCCGGTTCTACGAGTCCTCGTTCCCGGACACGTTCTTGAGCGGGCTCTGCAGCACCGAGGTCCGGCGCGTGGATGGCGTGATCTACACGAATCACCTCCTCTCCGGACGGATCGGCCGCTCGGCGTTCAACGGGACCCTCGTGGGACGGGAC
>JALOQY010000438.1 GCA_025459285.1 Planctomycetota bacterium
CGACCGGGCAACCAGCTCGACCACGGTCCGTCGTCCGTCCACGAGACGGAGGACCCGGCCGACCGTGTCGAGGCGATCCTGCGAAACCCGCCGGCGTCCAGCCTCGGTCAGAACGAGGGCTACTCCGCCCTCCCCGGACTGCTGCGTGAGTTCCAGCCATCGCCGCTGTCGATCCCGCACCGTCCGGATGAAATCCGGTACGTCGTGGGAGGCCGAACATGCACGCTCGCGCGTGTCATAGAACCGCGGCGAGGGTTGCCCCTCGATGAGTTCGTATTCCGCGTCGGCCCACAGGCAGAGATCGAACACCTCTTCCAGGAGTTGCTGGTATCCGGCCGCCTCGACATCCTCCCGGGACACCAGGCCGAGATCGTGCGCCGCCTCACCGATCGTCAGGCCCTTCGCGGCGGCGTGCTCCTCGATCTTCTGCCGGGCCTCCCGATCCAGCTTCCCGTTCCCGTCGAGGATATCGCCGATGGAGCGGCCCGCGCGTCCGCCCTGGGCCACCATCCGGATCCCGCCGATGGAGAAGTAGAAGAGCTTCTCGCCGATGCCGTCGGAGACCAGCAGCGACCACGTGCGATCCCCGGCCTCGAGGAGGTCGAGCACCTCCGAGAGCCTTGTGGCATCGAGCCGGCCGCGGATCTCCGTCGCCATGGGTCCCTATCGACCGATGGCCACCGGCGTCTGAAACCGGATCGGGCTAAAGGAGGGTCCCCCGCGGGACGATGAGGGAAGCGTGACCGCGATGGAAAAGGACGCTCTGGCCGCGGACCACACCTCCACCATGGCCGCGGAGCACGATGGTGCCGGCGCCCCGGACGCGACGGGCGAGGATCTCGTCGGCGCGGTCCTCGCTGGCTGCCGCCTGGAATGGAAGATCGGCCGCGGCGCCATGGGCACCGTCTACCGCGCCACCCACATCGCCCTCGAGAAGACGGTGGCGGTGAAGGTCCTCAACCCGGACCGGTTCGCGGAGAAGCGACACGTCGACCAGTTCTTCGTGGAGGCGCGCGCCGCGGCAGCCATCGAGGACCCGCGGATCGTCACGGTTCACGACGTCGGTGCGGAGAACGGCCGCACCTGGATCGTCATGCAATTCGTCGAAGGGGAGTCGCTCCTCGACCGCCTGCGACGCGACGGCCCGCTCCCGGCACCGGAGGCCATGCGCATCGCGCTTGCCGTGGCCGAGGGGCTGGCCACCGCCCATGGCAAAGGCATCGTGCACCGGGACATCAAACCCGCGAACGTGATGCTCACGAGAGACGGCGGCGTGAAGATCGCCGATTTCGGCCTCGCGCTCCGCCTGAGCGGGGACGAGGAAGCCTCGGTGGATCCGGGGATCATGGGGACTCCGGCGTACATGTCTCCGGAGCAGATCGACGGCCGGACCGTGGACCACCGCGCCGATCTCTACTCCCTGGGGGTCACGCTCTACCAGATGGCCACCGGCGAGAAGCCCTTCGTCGGCGACACCCCCATGGACGTCCTCTTGAAGCACGTCTCCGAGCGGCCCGTTCCCGCGCGGCGCCGGAACCCCGCGGTACCCGAGGAACTCTCCCGGGTGATCGAGAAGCTGATGGCCAAGGACCCGGCCCAGAGGTACGAGTCCGCGCGCAGCCTGTGTGCGGACCTCGAGGTGATCCTCTCGGGAGGCCGGCCCCAGGTGGTCATCGCGCTGGAGAGCGCCATCCAGCGGATGGAGGCCCTCGCCCGGGCCGAGGTCCGCACGGCCCCCTCGCGCGCTCCGCTCTATGCGGCGACGGCAGCGATCGCCGCGGCGGCGGCGGTCTGCGTGGTGCTCTTCACGGTGGCCCTGCCCCGGTCCGCTCCCGCCGCCGAGTCGCTCGGGTTCGCCGCCGGCTTCGCTCCTGACGCCATGGCCGAGGCGGAGCGAGCCTTCCGGGCGGTGGAGGAGCTCGCGAACCGCCAGCCGGAGCAGATCCTCCAGATCCGCGAGGCCCTCTCCGCCATCCGTAACCGCTATCCTCCGCCCTGGCCCTCACGGGCCGAGGCGCACGCGCAGGAGTGCGAGCGCCGGTACGAGACCCTCTCCCGGGAGGCCGCCCTGCCGTTCCTGGAGGCCTCCGCCCGACTGCGCCGTGACGGCGATGACCTCGGGGCGCTGGCCGCCCTCTGGGACGTCCCCGGCGAATGGCTGCTCGCGACGACCGGCCGGGAGGTCACCTCCCTCCGGGAACGGCTCGAGTCGGGCGTCCGCAAGGCCCTCGACATGGCCTTCGTCCCTCCCGGCTCCTTCCCCGCCGGCCCCGCCGGGGAGAAGGAGGACCTGCCGGCGTTCCTCATCGACGTGACGGAGGTGACGAACGCCTCCTACGGAAAGTTCAGCTCCGCGACCGGGCGGCCCCCTCCGCCCCACTGGCGCGAGGGCCGGTTCCCCGAACCGGAGAGCGACCATCCGGTCATCGGAGTCACGTTCGAGGACGCCACGGCCTTCGCGCAGTGGGCCGGGAAACGTCTCCCCACCGCGAGGGAGTGGGAGAAGGCGGCGCGAGGGTGCGACGGGCGGTCCTGGCCTTGGGGCGAGCAGTTCGTCCCCCGGCTCGCCAATGCCCTCGGACTCGCCGGGGGCATCGAGCCCGTGACCGCGCGGCCGGAGGGCGCATCTCCCTTCGGGTGTCTGCAGATGGCGGGGAATGCACACGAGTGGACGTCCACGCCGGGCCCCGTTCCCGGCCTGAGGATCGTGAAGGGCGGGGGCTGGCGCTCCCATCCCGCCAACGTCCGCACCTTCGCCGGACATCCGGTGGAGGAGAGCCTCGACGATCCCTCGCTGGCCGTCGGTTTCCGCTGCGCCCGCGACGTTCGCTAGCAGCCCGTCGCCGAGGGGCTTCCACCAGCGCGGAGGCTTGCGCCGACGGGCTGTTAGCGAGGCCAATGACGATCTCTGCGGTGCGACCCCTCTCGACGCCCCTCCGGTTCCGGCGGCCGGTGACCGTCCCTCCCCGACTCCGCCGGGATCGTGTTGACTGCCGCCCCTGACGGGTCTATGCTCGAAGGCCGGTGCGATACGCCGCCGGGGAGGTCGCGATGAAGGTCCTGCGCCCGATACTCTGTCTCGTCCTCGTTGCCGGACTGGCCGCGGGGTGCACGGTCACCACTGGCGAGGCATCGAAACACCCTCCCCTCCTCGTGAACCTCACCGCCGGGCCCGAGGACCTGCACTCCGCCTTCATGGCGCTCGCCTTCGCCACGTTCGCCGTGGAGGATCGGCCGGTCACGGTCTTCCTGAACGTCCGGGCGCCGGTGCTCGCCTCGAGGCAGACGCATGATTCCGTCTGCATGGCCGGCAAGCCCTCGGTGCGGGAGCAGCTGACCACCCTCATGCAGGCCGGGGCGAAAGTCCTCGTCTGCCCGACCTGCGCCGAACTGCTCCACGTCGCGGCCGGCGACCTCCTG
>JALOQY010000123.1 GCA_025459285.1 Planctomycetota bacterium
CCGCGACGGACCACCCGGCATGGAAGGGGTGTGCGAAGCGATCATCGCCCTTCAACCGGCCTTCCTGCTCGGCGGGTTCCTGTCCCCCATGCTCCTGCGGACCTTCCTCCCGGGGATCCCGGGGCCGGAAGAGCTTCTCCACACCATGTGAATGGAGACGCAGGGCCTGACCCCCGCGAAATCCGTTGTCTTCGCACCGGTCGGGGCCGAGGACGATCTCCGCGGTGCGACCCTTCTCCCCGACAGGCTGCCAGGGCTCCGTTCCATGCGCAGGTTCTTCGCGCCCGCGGTCTCCCTCGACGTGCTCTTCCGGTCCCGGAACACGGATCGCCGAAGAGGGACCGCCGGCCCGCCGGCTCCGCCCTCGGGGTCATCGCGGCCTGCGCCGGTGACTTCCTCCGGCTCGCGGGGGATTACTGCTCACGCTCTCGGGTGGGTGGCCGTCACGACCGAGTGCATCCACTCGTCCTTCCGAAGCTGCTTCACGTTCGCGAAGCCCGCGGCGGCGAGGTCGTCGCGCAGCTCGCCGAGGGTGAACGTGCCGCCGGCCTCCGTCGCGGAGAGCATGTTGACCGCGAAGAGCGCGCCGGCCGGCGGCTTCGTCCGCGTCGCATCCATGACGACGTCGCGCACGAGGAGGCGCCCGCCGGGCACGAGCGCGGCGAAGGTCTTCCGGAAGAGCGCGCGGTTCTCCCGGCGCGAGTTCTGGTGCACGATGGCGCTGAGGAGCGCGAGGTCGGCGCCGCCCGGAAGCGGGTCTTCGTAGAAGTCCCCCGCCACGAGGTCCACGCGGTCGAGGAGCCCGGCGCGCTCCAGCCGGTCGCGGGCGAGCGGGATCACCGGCGGCAGGTCGAAGAGCGTGGCCCGGGCCTCTTCGTTCGCCCGGAGCCACGCGATGGTCCACGTGCCCGATCCGCCGCCGATGTCGAGAAGGCGGGTGAATCGGATCGGCATCAGCTCCGCGACGAGTGGTGGCGCGGCGGCCCGGCTGATGTTGTCCATGGCCTCGATGAAGGAGGCGCGGTCGCCGTCCGCGCCTCGGACGCTCGGGGCGACCTCCACCGGTTTCCCGTCGCGGATCGTCCGGGCGAGCTGCGCCCAGCGCCGGAGGCAGTTCGCCTGATGCTGCGTCATCGCGAGAAGGCTCTCGGGGTGATCCGCGACGAGCAGCTTGCGGAGCGACGGCGGCACCGCGTAGCGGTCGCCCCGCTTGTCGAGAAGTGAGAGGGCCGCCAATGCGTCGAGGAGGATCGTGACCCCGCGCGTCTTCCCGCGCACGCGCCGCGCGATCTCGCCGGCGGTCGCCTCCCCCTCGCCGATCGCGCCGTAGAGATCGAGGTCTGCCGCCGCCGCCAGGACGCACGCGGGCTGGAACGACCGCCCGAGCGCGAGGATCTCCTCGGCCGTCCATTGTCTCGTCATGGGGGCAGTGTAGAGGGGGGCGGCGCGGTCCGGGAGCTTTCGCGCCCGTCCGGGCACCGGGAACGGCCGGCATGCATCGGTCACTTCGCCCCGAAGACCCTTGCGTAGCGGTAGTAGACCTCGAAGCACATCGTGAGGAGCGCCGTGGAGTACACGCGGCCGCGGGTGTGGCCCCACGGCGGGACGGGGTCGAAGGAACCCCTGCTCGCGGCCGGCTCGCTCCTCTGTCGGTCGAGCACCTGTCCCCGAAGCGCTTCGTTCCAGACCTTCCACGCGTCCCCGCCCACCTGGAACACCGCGAGCGTCCCGAAGTACAGGGCGTCGACGTCCACCGTGCCGGCGGCCTCGTCCCACGAGGGGAGGGCCTTCATGAGGAGCGCGGTCCCTTTCGCGATCGCCTCGCTCTTCTGCGGGTCCTCCCCGGAGAAGATCCGGGCGATGAGTGCCATGGCCGTCGGGGCCTCCGAGCGCGCGGTGGGATACTTCGCGGCGAGTTCCGGCGGCAGCGTCCGGTCGGCGCCCCGGCCGGCCGTGCCGGCCCGCCCGGTGTCCGGATCGGTGACTCTCGCGAGCCACGCCCTCATCCCGGCGAAGGCCGCTTCGTCCACGCGGAGCCCGGCGAGCTTCGCCGAGCGGAGCGCCGCGAGCATCCACGTGCTCACCTCGGTGTCGCACCCCTCGGGCTTCGTCCCGCGGCCCCACGCGAGGTCGGGGGCGCGGAGCTTCAGGATGAAGTCGACGCCGCGCTGGGCGCTCTCCTTGAAGAGCGGCGAGGCCGTCAAGGCGTACGCCTCGCACATGGCGAGCGCCGCCATCGCATGGCCCTCGGGGAAGCGGGCCTCGTCGCGCGGCCCGAAGCAGCCCTCGGGGTCCTGGATCGTCTTCAGGTACCGGAGACCCTCGCGGACGGTCTTCTTGTAGCGTCCGTGCTTGTGCGTCTCCGCCGCGCCCAGGAAAGCGAGGAGGGCGACGCCGGTGGCGCCGGTGTCGCCGGAGGCCTCGCCCGGCCCGTCGGAGGCGGGCTCGACCACGTCGTGCTCCATGAAGGCGTCGGCGTCCCATTTCCCGTCCTCGTCCTGGTGGGTCGAAAGCCACTCGAGGCCGAGGTCGATCGCGGACTCGGTCTTCGCGCTGCCGCCTCCGGCCCTCAGGTTGCGGTGGCCGCCGCGGCCGCCGAATGCGCCTCCCGAGCCGCCGCCGACGCCGATCGCCGCGCCGGTCGACGGCCCCTCGAAGGGGGCGTCCGATGCGAGGTCATCCCCCCCGAGCGACTCCGCGAACGGCAGGTCGCCGTCGGTCTCGGCGTGGTCCCCGGGCATGGCGTCCCGGGCCACCGCCCCCTCCTCCGGGGGCGTATCGGCGGGGACCTTCGCCGGCTCGCCGGGAGGCGTCGTGGACTTCCGGACCCGGTCGAGCGCCTCGCGGACCGCCGCCGTGTCGCGCGGGTCGAGCCGGGCGCGGTCCTCGGGCAGCAGCACGAGGAAGGAGGTGAAGGCACACGAGACGCCCTCGGCGAGCGACACCGCGACGATCTCGCCGACGATCTCGTCCGCCGTGGAGTAGGCCCCGCGGTCGAGGGCCGCATAGTAGGCCTCGTCGGCGAGCCCCTGTCGCAGGCGGAGCTGCTCCTCGAGGAAGGCGAGTTTCATCTTCGCGTGGAGCTTCGCCACCGCCTCCGGTCCGCCGGGCGCGGCGAGGAAGCCGGCCTTCGTCGAGAGCGACGCGCGCTGGCCGCGGAAAAGGCCGGACACGGTGACCGCGCGCTCCCCGCCCTCCCGGTAGCGGCCGGTGATCGCGAGCTGTTCGCCCAGATAGACCTCGGGGAGCGGGCGCGGGAAGACGTCATGGAGCCCGAGCCCGTCGCCGTCGAAGGTCACGTCGGCGAAGACCGGGGTCGAGGTGCGATAGAGGAAGCCGGTCAGGCGGTCCTCGAGCTGTTCCTCCGGGCGGAAGACCTCCGCGCGGCCGCGGCCGGCCCTTCCGACGCCGGCGAGGAGCCCCGCGTCGAGGTCGGTCCCCACGCCGAACGGGAAGACGCGCTGGCCCTTGTCCACCGCCGTGCGGGAGAGCTTCATGAACTCGAGGGGGTTCGTCTCCCCGAGCGTCGGCAGGCCGTCGGTGAGAAGGACGAGCGTGCCCACGCGGCCCTCGCCGACCGGCGTCGCGAGACCGGCCGAAAGGGCCGCGAAGAGGCTGGTGCCGCCGGTTGCGGACAGACGACCGACGAAGGCCCGGAGCTTCGCGATGTTCTCCGGGGTCGCGTCCACCGGCGCCGGGGCGAAGAGCTCGACGTCCGAGCTGAACCGGATCAGGTTCACGCGGTCCACGGCCCGGAGGTGGTCGAGGAGCCAGAGCGCGGAGGCCTTCGCCTGGTCGAGCTTGTTCCCGGCCATGCTGCCCGACGTGTCGAGGACGAGCGTCACCTCGCGGGGCAGGATGTCCCGCTCCTCCCGGACCGGCGGAGGCGTCACGAGGGCGAGGAAGTACCCCTCGCCGTCCGCGTCGCGGAAGGTGCTCACGGTGAGCATCGGCCGGTCGACCTCGACCTTCGCCGTGGCCACGAAGTCCTCGGTGAGTTTCGCCTTCACGCGCTCCACGGCCACGAAGGCCTCGCCCGGTCCCTTCAGGACGACCTGCGCGTCCTTCGAATCGCTCGTCACCGAGACCAGAGGCGCCGAGGAGCGGAAGGTGACGGAGATCGTGAGATCCTGTCCGGTTTCCGACTCTCCGCCCCCCGCGAGCGGGTAGCGGTAGGTGAAGGCGCCGTGGGTGAGCGGGACCTGCTCGATCCAGGTGAGTTCGACCACGGTGGGCTCATCCGGCATCACGGGGAAGACGGAGAGACGGAACAGGTTCCGCCCGACCTGCTCCACGAGCGCCGGGTCGCGGCGCGAACGCACGATGTCGTCGTAGATCCGCCGCGCCTGCTTCCGTTCCGCGAGGAGGCCCTCGAGGCGCGTCCCGCCGACCTCCATGGCGACCCCGGTCAGCGCCGCCCCCTCCGGCAGCGGGAAGAGGTAGATCGCTTCCAGCGGCCGGCCGTTCCCGTTGACGAAGGTCTGCCGGAGCGTCGTCTCGGCGAGCCCGTCCGTGACCACCGCCGTGACGCGGTGGCTCTGCACCGCGATCGGGGGGCTCCCGTCTCTCGGCACCAGGAGCCCGGCGGCGCCGGCCTCGGCGGCGAGGAGGAGCGTCAGGAGAAGGGCGAACGTGATCGCGCGCGTCATCTTGCACCTCGTAGGGAATCAGGCGGCTGGCTTCGGGAGGTCTCACTGGCCATGTCCCTCCGAACGAATCCCACGCGCCGAGGTTCAAGCGAATGGCGGATAGCGACCGACCGCGGCCGGCGGGGCGGTCAGCGGCCTGAAAGGGAGACATCGGGCTCCGCGCGGGCGGCGCCCGCGCCGCGGGGCCCGCCGATCGGAAGTCCATCCGCGCGCCCCGGGCCGGCGGGATAGGATCCGCCTCCCGGGAGGGACTCGTGGCGCGCATCGGGATCGACACCGGAGGGACGTTCACCGACTTCGTCCGGCTCGGAGGGGAGCCCGGATCGGGCCCGTGCGCCGTCCACAAGGTGCTGTCCACCCCGGACGACCCGGCGCGCGCGGTCCTCGCGGGCCTCGCCGGGATCGGCGCCCTCGGGACCTCCGACCGCCTCGTCCACGGCACGACCGTGGCCACGAACGCCCTGCTCACGCGGTCTTCGCCGCCGGTCGCCTTCCTCACGACGAGGGGCTTCCGGGACATCCTCGAGATCGGCCGGCAGGACCGCCCCGACCTCTACGCCCTGGAACCCGCCCGCCCCGAACCGCTCGTCCCACGCCATCTCCGGCTGGAGGTGGCCGGACGGATCGGGGTCGACGGCACCGTCCTCGAACCCCTCGACGAGGCCGCCGTGGCCCGGATCGCCGCGCGCCTCGTCCGGGCCGGCCTCCGCTCCGCCGCCGTGGGCTTTCTCCACTCCTTCGCCTGGCCCGCCCACGAGCGGAAGGCCGCCGCCATCCTGCGTCGGGCGGGGCTCGCGGTCTGTGCCTCCTTCGAGGTCCTGCGCGAGCACCGCGAGTACGAGCGGTTCTCCACGACCGTTGTCAATGCGTACGTGGCGCCGGTCGTGTCCCGCTACCTCGGCCGCCTCGCCCGCGCCGCGGGGGGCGGGCGGCTTTCGGTCATGCAGTCGAACGGCGGCATCGTCTCCTGGCGCGCCTGCGCGAGGCTCCCCGCGCGCACCGTGCTCTCCGGCCCCGCGGGCGGGGTGGTGGCGGCCCGGGAAGCCGGGCGCGCCGCCGGGTTCCCCCGCGTCATCTCCTTCGACATGGGCGGCACGTCCACCGACGTCTGCCTCATCGACGGCGAGGCGCGCCTCGCCACGGACCTCCGCATCGGCGGTATCCCGGTGGCGCTGCCGGCGATCGACGTCCACACCGTGGGCGCGGGCGGCGGCTCGATCGCCCGCGTGGACGCCGGCGGCGCCCTCGCCGTGGGGCCGGGCTCGGCGGGCGCCGACCCCGGTCCGGCCTGCTACGGCCGCGGAGGGCGCGAGGCCACCGTCACCGATGCCCACGTCTTCCTCGGGCTCCTGCCGCCGGACCGCTTCCTCGGCGGGCGGATGGCCCTCGACGCGGGGAGCGCCGCGGCGGCGGTCTCCCGGCTCGCCAGGCGTGCCGGGCTCTCCCCGCGGGCGGCCGCGCTCGGCATCCTGAGGGTGGCCGAAGCGACGATGGAGCGGGCCATCCGCGTCGTTTCCCTCGAACGCGGACACGATCCATCCGATTTCACTCTCGTGGCCTTCGGGGGAGCCGGCGGGCTCCACGGGGCCGCCCTGGCCGCGGGTCTCGGGATGGAGCGCGTCCTCGTCCCCCCCGACCCCGGGAGCCTCTCCGCTCTCGGGATGGCCCGCGCCGCCGTGGTGCAGGACCTCTCGCAGGCGGCCCTCGGCCCTCTCGGCCCCCACCTCGGCGGGATCCGCGACGCGCTGGCCGCGAGGCTCAGCCGCTCCATGGCCGCCGAGGGGATCGCCGGACCGCGGATCGACGCGAGCCTCGACCTCCGCTACCGCGGCCAGTCCTTCGAGATCGAGGTCCCCTTCGACGGCGGCCGGGAGGCGTTCGAGGAAGCCCACGAGCGGCTGTGGCTCTCCCGCCATCCGGGTCGCGAGGTGGAGGCGGTTTCGGTGCGGGTACGCGCGACCGGGGAGGTCGCGGCGCCGCCGCCCGCCGCCTGGCCCCGCGGGGGAGCGGATGGGTCGCGGGCCCTCCTCTTCTCGCGGCGGGCGGCTTTTCCCGCCGGCGAGCGGGAGACGGCCTTCTTCGACCGCGCGCTCCTGCGGGCCGGGAACCGCCTCCCCGGTCCGGCGGTGGTGCTCGAGCCCACCGGCACGACGGTGGTGCCGCCGGGGTTCGCGGCCCGGGTGGACCGCCTCGGGAACCTGCTCGTCGAGCGGGGCGGTCCGGAGGTTCGCCCGTGAGCCGGCCCCTCGATGCCATCCGCCTGTCGGTGTTCCACCACCTCTTCGCCGCGGCCGCGGAGGAGATGGGGGTCTTGCTCGCCCGCTCGGCGTTCTCCGCCAACATCAAGGAGCGGCGCGACTTCTCCTGCGGGATCTTCGACGCCGGGGGACGGCTCGCGGCGCAGGCCGCGCACATCCCGGTGCACCTCGGCTCGATGCCGCTTTCGGTGCGCGCCGTTCTCGAGGGGATCGAACTCGGGCCCGGCGACGTGGCGATCCTGAACGACCCCTTTTGCGGCGGCACGCACCTGCCGGACCTGACGATGGTGGCTCCGGTTTTCGTGGGCGGCCGCCGGCGGTTCCTGGTGGCGAACCGCGCCCACCACGCCGACGTGGGCGGCGCGCGGCCCGGCTCGATGGCCCTCGCGCGAAGCATCCACGAGGAGGGGCTCCGGATCCCGCCCGTCCTGCTCGTCCGCCGGGGGAAGCCCGAGGCAGGCCTCCTCGAGACGATCCTCGCGAACGTCCGCACGCCCGGCGAACGCGAGGGCGACCTGGCCGCCCAGCGGGCCTCCCTCGCGGCGGGGGAGCGGAGGCTCCTTTCGCTCGCGGCGCGGTACGGGCCGGCGGTACTCTCCCGGGCCGCCGCGGCCCTGATGGACTACTCGGAGCGGATGCTCCGCCACGCGCTTTCGGCGATCCCGGCCGGCACGTACGAGGCCGAGGACTCGATGGACGACGACGGGTTCTCGGCGGATCCCGTGCCGATCCGCCTCCGCCTCGCGATCCGCGGCGGCGAGGCGGTCGCCGACTTCACGCGCTCCGCGCTCCAGGCCGCCGGCGGGATCAACGCGAACCGCGCCGTGACGCTCTCCGCGCTGCTCTACGCCTTCCGGTGCCTGCTGCCGCCGGAGGTGCCGGCGAACGACGGACTCCTGCGTCCCCTCCGGCTCGTCACCGTTCCCGGCACCGTGGTGGATGCCGCGTACCCCGCGGCGGTGGCGGGCGGCAACGTGGAGACCTCCCAGCGGATCGTGGATGTGCTGTTCGCGGCGCTCGCGAAGGCTGTGCCCGGCCGGATCCCCGCGGCGAGCGCGGGCACGATGTCGAACCTCTCCCTCGGAGGCTTCGACCGGTCCGGGGCCGCCTTCTCCCACTACGAGACGATCCCCGGCGGAGCCGGCGCGGGGCCGGGGCGGCCCGGGGTTTCCGCCCTCCAGACCCACATGACGAACACGCGCAACACGCCGGTGGAGGCCCTGGAGCACGCCTTCCCGCTGCGGGTGACGGCGTACTCGCTGCGGTCCGGTTCCGGCGGCTCCGGCGCGCGCCGCGGCGGGGACGGCGTCCGGAGGGAGATCGAGGTCCTCTTGCCCTGTCGGGTCTCGCTGTTCGCAGACCGCGCGCGCCGAGGCCCGCCGGGCCTCGACGGGGGCGGTTCGGGCGCGCCGGCGCGGTTCTTCGTCGTCCGGAAGGGCCGGGTCGAGCGGGTCGGCTCGAAGGTCTCCCTCGACCTCGCGCCGGGCGAGCGGATCCGGGTCCTGACGCCCGGCGGCGGCGGGCACGGCCGGGGGGGCGGGGAGGATTCGGACTTGAAAAGCCGGCACCGGAAGCGTAAACAGGGGCGGGAGCCCGGCCGGTAGAGGAAAAGCCGCCGGCCTTTCGGCGGAGGGATCCGACGGGTCCAAGGGGCCGGGCGACCGCGGGACGCTTCGCGGCGTCCCGCTTTCGTCGGGTCGGGCGGGATCCCGGGAGCGAGGGATTTCGTGGCGGACCGCGGCCCCGGGGGTACGCTCGAAGTTTCCCGCGTGACCGAGGAGACAGGCATGAAGTGGGCCCTCGCCGGCGTCGGACTGCTCGTGGTCATCGTCGTGTTCTCGTTCGCCGCCCTCGACCAGAAGGACGTCGTCTGGTCGGGCGGGGAGCCGCACTGTCCGCACTGCCGCTGCGAGGTCGCTCCCTACTCCACGGTCTGCCCGGCCTGCCGGCACGCCTTCGACTGGCAGGGCCATGAGGCGATCTGCTCCGCGTGCCTGTCCGAACTGGACGCCGACCACTACGGGGCGATCGTCGAGAAGCACGAGGGGGCGCTGAGGGCGGCCTTGACGGAGAAGGGGGCGACGGACGGCCAGGCCGGCGAGCTGCTCGACTGGTTCAAATCGCTGAGAGCCGGATCCTGCGGCTTCTGCGGCGGCACGGGGAAGTGGCTGGCGAAGGGCTTCGGACCGCCGGCGGTCCCCGCGGACGGCGCCGCCCTCCAGGCGATGCTGGAGGCGAAGGCCGAGGATGCCTGCCCGGTCTGCTTCGGCACCGGTCGCTGCAGCCTGTGTGACGGCCGGCACCTCGTGACCGTCGGCCGGGAAACGGCGGCGGTGGAGATCGAGGCCCTGCTGGACCGGGTCGCCCGGCTCGACCGGCGGCGGGACGAGGCGAGCGCGGAGCAGGTGTTCCTCGAGGTCCGCAACTACGTTCGGAAGCAGGCCGGGCGGGTGGAGATCCTGCGCCTACCGTCCTTCGAGCGGCCGGAGGTGCCGCACCTCTCCCGCGCCACCGAGCGGCTCGACTTCCTCCGCGGGATCCTCGACACGCTGCCGAAATGAGCCGGGCCGGCCTCATCGCCGTCCTCCTCGCCCTGCTGGCCCTCCTTGCCGCCATCGCGGCCATCACCCTTCGAAGCGGCCCGGAACCAGAAAGCCTGCAGCGCCGGACCGCCCGCTCCCGCCCGGAGCCGGGGCCGGCGACCGGGGACCTGCCGCCGCTGCCCGAACCGGGCCCGGGCGGCGAACCGCAGCCGCCGGCGCCGGGGGAAGCCGGACCGGCGATCCTCACCGGCCGGGTTCTCGGCCCCGACGGTGAGGCGGTCCGCGAGCCGGCGCTACGGGCGGGGGAGGGAGTCCTCGGTCTCGATCCGGAGGCCCCTTTCTCCGTCGCGACGGCGGAGACCGACGTGGACCTCGTCTTCTCGGCCCGCGACCTCCTGCCGCGACGGGTCGAAGTCCGGGGGCTTCGCCCCGACGAACGGCGCGATCTCGGCGAGATCCGGCTCGAGCCGGGCCTCGTCGTCGGCGGACGTGTCACGGATACCGCGGGACTGCCGGTTCCGGGTCTCGACGTGGTGGTGGGCGACGAGGCCCGCACCACCGACCGGAACGGGGAGTTCCGCTGCGGCGGCCTCTCCCCGGAGGAAGTGACCGTCGGCATCGACGGGCTCGGTTTCGAGCTCGTCGGCCCGCCGAGGGTCGTCCGTCCTCCGGCCCCGGACGTCCGCCTCGTGGTGAAGCGGCTCCGGGTCGCCACCGGCCGGGTCGTCGTGGAGGGAGAGGAGATCGGCGTCCCCCGCGCCACGGTCCGGCTGACGATCACCGCCGGCGATCGCGAGGAAGCGCGGATCGTCCAGACCATGGATGACGGTCGTTTCGCCTTCGATCTCTCGGATCCGGTCTACGGTGCGCCGGGCCTCGGGTTCGTCGTGCGTGCTTCCGCGGAGGGCTTCGAGGAAGGGGCGCGCGAGGGGCTCGCCCTTGCCGATCTGCTCCCCGGCGCCGGCTTCACCCTGGCCCTCCTCCGAGGAGTGCCCGCCGAGCCCGGGCGGCTCCGCGGGCGCGTGCTCTACGACACCGGCGCGCCGTTCGTCGGATCGATCACGCTCTCCTTCAGCCGGCCGGGCCGGGCCGGGCAGATCCTCCGCGCCGAGACGGACGAGCAGGGCTTGTTCGTGGTCGACGGGGTGCTGCCCGGCGAGTACGCCCTGCGCTCCGCCCTGCGCGACGAGGAGCGGCTCCGGGAGACCGGCCGCACGCTCGTCATCGTGTCGGGGGGGGAGGCCGAGGCCGACCTCGTCGTTCCCCGGGGCGGGGACGTGGAGGTCACCGTGGAGGACGAAGGAGGCGAGCTCCTCGAGGGGGCGAAGGTCGATCTCCTCGACGGGAGCGGTGCGGTGGCCCGCACCTTCGAAGCCGGCGCGGGCCGCGTCCTGATCCACGACCTCGCGCCGGGGACGGCGGTCCTGCGCGTCACCGCTCCGGGGCGGCGTCCGGAGTCGGTGGAGGTGCTCGTCGCCCGCGACACGATGGCGCCGGTCCGGGTCCGCCTTCTGGAGGACCGATGAGACGCGCGCTCCTCTTCGCGGGGCTCTTCGCGGCCGCGGGCGCCGTGATCCTCGCGGGCTGGCTGGTGCTCCTCCCCGGCCCGACGCCGACTCCCGCCCCGCCCGTGCCCGAGGCCGTGGTGGCGCCGGCGCCCGACGTGGTCCCGCCCGCCGGGATGGCCGACGTGGGGGGGGTGGTGGTCGACGAGGGCGGGCTCCCGGTGCCAGGGGCGGAGGCCTATCTTCTCGCCCCCGGCAGTCTCGTCGTCCCGCGGGAGCCTCCCGAGCGGGACCGCACCGACGCCGGGGGGAGGTTCGCGCTGCGGCGGCCGGCGGACGAGGTCATGGACCTCATCGTCTCGACTTCCGGTTTCCGGCCGGCGATCGTCCCCGCGGCGGGGGCGGGCGATTCCCACCGGATCGCGCTTTCGCGCGGGCGCACACTCGCGGGTTCGGTCCGGGACGACCTCGGACGGCCGCTCGCGGGCGCCGCGGTGGTCGTTCGCGCGGCGGGATCGGAGCTCGATCCGGAGCGGGGGATCTGGCTCCCCTCTGCCGGCGCGATCCCGCTCTCCTACGGGCGGGCGCTCACGGGGCCGGCGGGGGAGTTCCGCCTCGAGGGCCTTGCGGAGGGGGATCTCGAGGTCCGCGCCGCGAAGGCCGGCTACCCGTC
>JALOQY010000439.1 GCA_025459285.1 Planctomycetota bacterium
CTCCACCCGAAGGCCCTCGGGCAGCTTCATGTAGTCCGCGCGCGTGAACCTGAGTTCTTTCGCCGTCACCATCGGGAGTATAGACGCGCGCCGGCGGCGGCGGCCGCGCGAAAATCAGGGACCGGCCGTTCGTGCGGACGGCGGAGATCGGATATCTTCGCGGGGATGGAGCGGGTTCGTGGGGGGCGGTGGGCATGAAGGGGCGGGCGGCCATCCTGGCGGCGGCGGTGGCGTGCGCGGCGGTGCCGTACCTGCGCGCGCCGGCCAACGCGTTCGCGTGGGACGACTTCGACACGATCGTCGACAACGCCGACGTGCGCTCGCTCGCGAACCTCGGGCGCGTGCTCACGAGCCCCGACCTCACCCCGCCCTACTTCCGGCCGCTGACGCGCGCGCTGTTCGCACTCGAGCACGCGGCGTTCGGCCCCCACCCGGCGGCGTTCCACGTCGTGTCGATGGTGCTGCACGCCGCGACGTGCCTCGTGCTCTTCCTCCTCGTCAGGAGCCTCCTCCGGCGCGACGGGCCGGCCTTCGCGGTCGCGGCGGTTTTCGCCGCCCACCCGGTGAACGTGGAGGCGGTGGCCTTCGTCTCCGCGAACAACAACGTCCTCGCCCTGCTCTTCGTCCTTCTCACCCTCCTCGCCGCGCGGCGGGATGGCCGCGGGGAGCCGGGCGCATGGGGGTGGCTGTCCGGCCTCGCCTTCCTCGCGGCGCTCGGCGCCAAGGAGACGGGAATCGTCGCGCTCCTCCTGCTGCCATTCCTCGCGACGGCGCGCGAACCGGCATCGTGGCGGCAGAGGCTCCTCCCGATGCGACGCTGGCGGCCGCACGCGGTGGCCCTCTGCCTCTACCTCGTTTGGAGGTTCGCCTCCCTCGAGGGGCTCTACGGGACGCCGGTCTCGGCCAGCGCGAATCCCACCGGCCCCTTCGTCGCCCTCTGGTCCTTCGCGCGGGCGCTCCGGCTCGCCGTGTGGCCGGCGCCGCTCACGGTCCTCCACGCGCCGCCGGCCGCGACGGCGGGCGCCGTGGCCTCCGCCGCGCTGCCGCTCGTCGCCCTGGCCGGACTCGCCGTGTGGTTCTCGCTCTCCCGCCGGCGGACGGCCCTCGGCGGACTCGTCTGGTTCGTCGCCGCGCTGGCTCCGGCCCTCGGCTCCGTGGCCATTCCGAGCGCGGCGTTCGCGGAGCGGTACCTGTATCTGGCGCTGCCGGGACTCCTGATCGCGGCGGCGAGTCTCGTTCCGCAGAGAGCGGACCTCCCGGCGACGGCGGCGGCCGGCGGGATCGCGGTGGTCCTCGCCGTCCTGACCTTCGCCCGCGTGCCCGACTGGCGCGACAACCGGATGCTCTTCGAGAGCTCCCTCGCCGTTTCGCCCCACCCCACCGCCCACCTGAACCTCGGCAACTGGCACAAGGACCGGGGAGACCTCGCGCGCGCCGTCGACCACTGGCAAGCCGCGGTGGACCTCGATCCACGCGATGCCGATGCCTGGACGCAGCTCGGCGTGGCCGCCGCCATCGGGCGGGACTTCAGCCGCGCGAAGAGCTGCTTCGAGCGCGCGCTCGCCGTCGAGCCGGGCCACCCGGTGGCCGCCGCCAATCTCGCTCGCGTTCGGCGCGCTCTCGGCCGGTGAACCGGTGCCCGGCACGGTCTTTCCGATCAGCGCAGGGCCACCGTCAGCTCGAGGTCCGTGACGGCGGGTACGGAGAGGCGGCCGCGGAGATCGCCGGCGCGCACCTCGTAGTCGCCCGGGACGAGACCGCCGGGGAGCGGGAGGGGGGACGTCCATTCATGGCCGGTGGCCGGGACGCGCAGCGTGATCGTGGCGGGCGCGAGCGCCTCGCCTTCCGCTCCGGTGAGCGCGAGCGTCACGGGCACGATCCGGGCGGGCCAGCGGATCTCGAGTTCCGCCACGGCCTTCGCCCGGGGCGGCACGCGCACGACGCGCTCGAGAGGCTCCGGGAGGCCGAACACGACGACGCGGTGGTCCACGCCCGGCTCGAGGTCGGCGAAGGTCACCCAGCCGCCCTCGCCGGGCGGGAAGCGCCGGCCCTGACCGGGCTCCTCTTCCGGCCGCACGACGACGATCCCGGCCTGCGGCAGGACCGTGCCCTCCTCGTCCACCACCCGCGCGCGGACGCCCGCGCCGGGGGAGACCTCGAGACCGCCGAGGTCCGCGGGACCCTCCCCGACCCGGATCCGGTGCTTCACGCGGACCAGCACGCCGTCCTTCAACGCCGACACCTCCGCCTCGTAGAGCCCGGCGGCGAGCCCGGGCGCCGGCAGCGCGGCGGTGCCGTCCTCGCCGAACTCCGCCTCGACGACCGGCCCCGACCCGTCGAGCGGGCGGAGCATCACGGCGACCTTCGCCCCCTCGAGTCCCGGGCCCAGGAGGAGCTGCTCGCGGCTCAGCACCACGGCACCCGGCTCGACGGGATCGGCGGGATCGCGTCCCGCTGCGGCCCCCGCCGGGCCGGGGACGACACCATCGGGCCGCTCCGGGTCGCTCTCCGCCCCGGTTCCGGAGCCGCGCGGCGGAGACGGATGCTCCTTTGAACCCTCACCGGCCGGAAGGAGCGTGCCTCCGGATGTCACCGCCGTCGGGACCTCCGCCGGAATGCCACTGGCCCGGCCTTCCGCGGCCGCCTCCGGAGATGGCGCCGCCGGCGGCACCGGCTCCCCGGGCGTGAACAGGAGTGCGCCGGCGAAGAGCAGCACGAAGAACGTGAGAGCGAGGAGCGGTTTCACGCCCCCATCCTACCGCCCCGGCCCGGGAACCTCGCCTCCGCAGTGGTCCTGGTCCACCGCGGGGGGCAATCCGGTCCGCGTGCGGCGGGCCGCGCGATCTCTCCGGGGCGGGACGGGGGCGAGATAGGATCGGACCGAACGGCCATGAACCCCAAGAGCATCCTCCTCCTGTCGGTCGGGCTCGTCGTGGCGGCCGTCGCATACTTCGCCGCCGTCTACCCCCACCTGCGCCGCTCGGAGTTCCGGGGCGGGCGGGCCTGGTCCCGCCCGGCGGCGCTCGTCGTCGCACTGCTGATCTTCGCCGTCGTGGCGCTCGCCGCCCTGCTCTGATCATCCGAGGCGCACGATCCCGCCGCCGAGGGGGAAGTGGACGAGGAGTCCGCGGACCGTGGTGCCCGCCGAGGCCAGGGCCTCCCGGTAGGCGAGGAGCTGGCCGGCGTGGGCCCGCGCCGCGGCGGCCTGGCCCGCCAGCGGCACGGGAGCGGTCTTGTGGTCGATGACCACCGCCGTCCCGTCCGGCAGGAGGAGCAGCAGGTCCACCGATCCGGCCCACGATCCGCCCGAGGCGCGACCGCCGATCACGGCGACCTCGGTGCGCCACTCCGCTCCCGGGAACCGCGCCCCGAGGCACTTCGCGAGGCGATCTCCCGCCGACACCAGCG
>JALOQY010000440.1 GCA_025459285.1 Planctomycetota bacterium
CCCCGGGGAGTTCGACGGGCCGCCATGCGCAGGCCCGGAGAGCCTCGCCGGGTTCCTTCTCGAGAAGCAGGACCTCCATGGCTCCGGTCCGGCCGGTGGCGTCCGCGACCCGGTATCGCTCGCTCTCGCTCCACGCGCACGAGGCGAAGCCGGGGAGGAGCGCCACCAGGATCCCGACCACACGTGCCCCCGGTCCCACGCGCGTCGTCACCGGTAGCCTCCCCGTGAGCGCCATCACGCCCGCCCGCCGCGAGACCGCGCGCGCCGGGCGCGGCCATTCTACCTCTTTCCCGGTCGCCCGGGATGCTCACCTGCCCCCGGGGGACTCCCGGCATCCCGGAACCCGCCCGGCCCCGCGGCGTACTTCCTGTGCGGGAGGTGCGATATGGTCCGGATGGTGCGCATGGTACCGGCGGCATTCGTGGCGGCGTGGCTCGCGATCCTCGTGGCGGCGCCCGGCGGTCCGGCGCTCGGCGGGGGGGCGGAGTCCGCGAGCGGCCTCGCGCTCGTCCTTGCGGAGCCGCCCGCGGTCCTCCAGGCGGGGGCGGCCTTCGAGCTGGCCCTGACGGTGCGAAACGTCAGCGACAAGACGCTCCGGATGCCGCGATGGGGGCTGGGGACCGAGTGCGGCCTTGCCGTCTCCGGCCCCGACGGCCGGGAGATCCGAGGGACGTTCGCGCGGGACAAGACGCGGGAGCTCGACGAGGGGGACGTCTGCTCCCTCGGCCCCGGAGAGTCCCGGCGCTTCATGCTCGGCGCGCGGTTCGACGCGGAGTGCGGCCTGACCGTGGACGAGCCGCAGGGCGGGGTCTTCACCTTCGCCGTCACCCGCGGCCCGCTCCTCCTCCGGGCGCGGCTCGCGCTGGATCCCGGCACCTCCTTCGGGAGGGACTTCGTCCACCGCTTCGGGCCGCTGTGGACCGGCCGGGCGATCTCGCCGCCCCGCGAGGTCGCGGCGGCCGGCGTCCCGGCGGAGCGCGGGCTCTCCGTGGGCGGCCTCGCCCTCGCCCTCCGCGCGGACCGGAGCGAGTTCTCCATGAAGCCGCTGAACCTGCGCCGGGCGCTGCGCGACTCGCCGCACTACGAGGTCGAGCCGGTCGCCCTCGCCTTCACTTTCCGGAACGTCTCGGAGGAACCGCTGCGCCTCGACGCGTTCGACATCGTCTGGAGCCTCCTTGCGCTGGAGGTGGAAGGGCCATCGGAGCACGCCGTCGTCCGGAAGGAGATCGTCGCCGAGCGCCTCCTCGCCGCGCCCGTGCCGGGGGACTTCCCGGTCCTTGCGCCGGGCGGGAGCTTTCGCCTGGCTTCGGACCTCCGGTTTCCCGGCGAGGTGGGCGGCGAGAGGATCTTCCCCAACGCCCCGGGGACCTACCGTCTGCGGATCCTGTACCGCGCCGGGGGACGTGAGGTCCCGGCGGGCGCCGACCCCTCGGCGGGCCCGCGGACCTGGGCCGGGGAGATCGCGAGCAACCCGGTCGAACTGACCGGCCGCGAGGTCGCCGCTCCAGCATCCGAAGACCGCCCGAAGTGACGCGCCGGCACGCGCGTCACCGGCCGGCGTCTCCCGGGATGCCGGGCATGCCGGGGCCGTTCAGGAGGCCGCGCCACGTGGGGGTCCGGCGGTCGAGCCTGAAGGGCAGGTCCCAGACCCGCAGCACGCCGTCCGCCGCGCCGAGGAAGAGTTCGAGGTCGCCGTCGCCGTCGAGGTCCTCGAGCAGCGGGACGCCGTAGGTGTCGGCGCCGGTGCGCAGTGGGAAGCCCGGGAGCATCGCCCCGCGCGCGTCGATGCCCCACGCCTCGCCGTTGTGCAGGGACAGGAACAGTTCGTCCCGGCCGTCGCCATCCACGTCCGCCGCCGCCACGCCCCGGGCCTCCGCCGGGAGGTCGATCGGCCAGCCGTCCCGGATCACGAGCCCTTCCTTCTCCCGGTAGTCGAGGGCGAAGAGCTTCTTCGAGGGCGTACCCACGATGACGGAAGGGGGGGCCTTCGGCGCCAGCACCGCGAGCCCCGGATAGAAGAAGGAGTGGTTCGCGGGCTCGCCCGCGCCGGGGATCGCGAGGTCCGCGAGCACCTTGCCCTTTTGCGGCTCGATCACCGCGACCCGGGTGGTGCCCTTCCCCACCGCGATGATCTCGAGCCCCTTCTTCCCGTCGAGGTCGGCGAGCATCGGAGTGGCGCGGCCGGGGCTGCCGAGGTCCACCGGGAACCCCTTCATGTCGACGCCGCCCTGGTCGAGCACGTGGACCTTCCCGTCCCCGTCGAGGATGACGACCTCCAGGGCCCGGTCCTTGTCGAGGTTCGCGGCGACGGGATAGGCGTAGTTGTACTGCCCGATCGTCCCGTACGGCTCCTTCGTGCCGTCCGGCCGGACGAGTTCCACCGTCTTCCCGAACCCGGCGACCACGAGGATCTCGACGCCCTTCTTCCCGTCGAAGTCGCCGGCGAGGGGCGGGGTCATCAGGCGGCTCGCGAACTGCACGGGAAAGCCGGGGAGCGGCTTCCCCTCGATGTCGAAAGCATGGAGCCGCCGGTCCTTCAGCTTGCCGGTGGCGAGGATCTCCGGCCGCTTCGACCCGCCGATGTCGGCGACCACCGGTTCGAAGACGCCATCCTCGATCGCGGCGAAGAGGCCGAACGTCCACGAGTCGCCGGCGTGGCGCACCTCGCTCCCGTCCGCGCGCAGGGCCCACAGTCCGAGCTTGTCGTCGCCGAGGAGGATCTCGTTCCCCCGGCGCCCGTCGAGGTCGAGGACCTGGATGCTGGTGACGTTCGCGCCGATGCGCTGGGGGAACCCGCGCTGGAAGGGGAACGTCGTGGAGGCCGAGACGGGCGTGGCATCGCCGCCCGCGGCCCGCGAGAGGAGGAGGCGGACGGGGGTGAGCGCGGGCAGGCCGATCATCTCGAAGAAGGGGTTCACGAGCGGCACCGGGGTCAGCAGGACGCGCCCGGTCTCCGTCTCCCGCTCCACGAGCCAGCGGGCCGCGGGATCGCCGGCCCACGTCACGCGGAGCGTGGAGTCGGTGACCTCCGTCGCCACGCCCCCGGGAGCCGCGCCGGAGCGGCCCGCGGGCAGTTCGAGGTCCGGGCCGGGGACCAGGATGGGGAGTCCGTCCGTCCGGGGCGGCGCCATGCGGCAGAAGCCGGGGATCCGGAAGCCGCCGCCCTCCCGGGCGATGAGCAGGTCCCGTCCCGGCAGGGCCCCGGCCGCCACGCGTAGCTGCGCGCCCCTGACCTCGCGCTCGCGTCGGACCGGGCCGGCGGGCGGAAGGTCGTCGAGCGGGAAGACGACGTCCTCCGCGCCGGTGAGAGCGGCGACCAGCGTGTCGTCGCGGACCGAGAGGCCCCGCAGGCGCACCTTCACCGGATCGGGCGTCTCCACCGTGACCGGCACGACTCG
>JALOQY010000124.1 GCA_025459285.1 Planctomycetota bacterium
CGACTTCGTGGGCGGAACGGACCTCGTCGAGAAGGTGCAGGGCGGCTTCACCGACTTCGACGTGGCGATCGCCACGCCGGGCATGATGCGACACGTGGGTAAGCTCGGTCGGGTGCTGGGTCCGCAGGGCAAGATGCCGTCGCCCAAGGCCGGCACGGTGACCGATGACACCGGGAAGGCGGTCCGGGAGTTCCGGGCCGGGCGCGTCGAGTACCGCGTCGACGACACGGCGAACGTGCACGGTCCGGTCGGCAAGAAGTCGTTCACCGATGAACAGCTCGTCGCGAACGCCGGAGCTTTCATCGAGAGCGTGAAGGCCGCGCGGCCGGCGTCGGCCAAGGGTCAGTACGTTCTGAAGGTGGCTATCTCGTCGACCATGGGCCCCGGCATCCCGCTGGTGGTCGAGTAGGGAGGCGGAACCATGTCGAAACGGGTGAAGAGCCTGATCGTGAAGGAGCTCTCGGGTGAGCTTCGGTCCGCGGAGTCCTGCGTCGTGGTCGGCCTCGAAGGGCTCGACGTGGCGACGACGACGGAGTTCCGCTCGGACCTCCGGCAGAAGGGCGTGCGCGTTCGCGTCCTGAAGAACCGCGTGGCGACCCATGCCATGAAGGAAGTGGGATGGGAGGGCGTCGGCGACATGTTCTCCGGGATGAGCGCGGTCGCCTTCGGCGAGGGCGGAGCCGTGGCCGCCTCGAAGTGCCTCGTGGACTGGGAGCGGAAGCTCAAGGACAAGCTGAAGATCCGCGGTGGTTGGGTCGAGGGTCGGATCGTCGGGGTGGAGGACGTGCGCATCCTCGCGACGATCCCGGACCGTAAGACCCTCCTTTCGATGATCGCGGCGGCGGTCGCGGCTCCGATGTCGGGGATCGCGAGCGTCGTCGGGGAGATGATCTCCGGAGTGGCCCGGGCCGTCGGTGCCGCGGCGGAGAAGGCTGAGAAGGGCGAGTAAGAGCGGGGACCAACGTGATTGGCGCCGACCACCGGCGCATGAAGGAGAGATGAGATGTCCGAGACAGCGGTTTACCCGGGCAAGGTCGGGGAGGTTGTCGAGCAGCTGAAGACGATGACCGCCCTCGAGCTGTCCGCCCTGAAGAAGGCGATCGAGGAGACGTTCGGAGTCACCGCGGCCGCGCCGATGGCGGTGATGGCGGGTGGCGGCGGAGCGGCCGTGGCCGCGACGGAAGAGGCTCCGGTGAAGGACACCTTCGCCGTGAAGCTGACCGGCGTCGGTGAGCAGAAGATCCAGGTGATCAAGGTGGTCCGGAGCCTTCTCGGCCTCGGTCTCAAGGAGGCGAAGGACTTCGTCGACAAGGCCGCCGCTTCGCCCCAGGTCATGAAGGAAGCGGCGAGCAAGGACGAAGCCGAGAAGATGAAGAAGGAAGTCGAAGAGGCGGGCGGGAAGGTCGAGCTCGCCTGATGCTCTCCGGCTTTCGCCGGCCGATCCCGCGTCGTTCCGGCGGGATCCCTGCTCGGGACTGCGCCGGGGTTCTCGAACCCCGGCAAGGTCGTTCGGAGTTGACTGGGAATCCGACGGGCCGGGCGCGCTCCAAGAGGTGCGCCGCGCGGTCCGGTTACGGATTCCCGAGGACCCTGTGCGGTGCCGCGCCGGCCGGACGGGTCCCCCTGGCGGCTGGGCCGAGGTGAGGTCTCGATGAAGACGAAGTTCTACGGGAACCCCAAGGCGATGCTCGAGGTCCCGAGCCTCACGGACCTCCAGGTGAAGTCGTACCACGACTTCCTGCAGGCCGATGTCTCCTATGCGGAGCGCAAGAGCCTCGGGCTCGAGGCGATCATCCGGGAGGTGTTCCCGATCAAGTCCTACAGCGGCACCCTGTCGCTGGAGTACATCGGCTACGAGCTGGGCAAGCCCCGTTACAGCCCGGACGAGTGCCGCAAGCTCCGGCTGACCTACGGGATGCCGTTCAAGATCCGTGTCCGGTTGGACAAGGAGGAGCCTGTCGAGGAGGAAGTCTACCTCGGCGAGGTCCCGATCATGCTGGGCGGCGGCGAGTTCATCGTGAACGGCGCCGAGCGTGTGATCGTTACCCAGCTCCACCGCTCGCCGGGTGTGGACTTCAGCGTGGAGATCGCCCCGGGCGACCGGAAGCTGCACTCCTGCTGGATCATCCCCGAGCGTGGCTCCTGGATCGAGCTGAACGTCAGCAAGAAGGACACGCTGGCGGTGAGGATCGACCAGTCCGGCAAGTTCCCGGCCACCTCCCTGCTGCGCGCTCTCTCGGAGGAGTGCTCCACGGACGCCCAGCTCATCCGCCAGTTCTACCGCACCCGGATCCTGAAGCGCGGGCAGAAGGACTTCCGGGAGAAGCTGAAGGGCCAGGTGGCGGTGGACGACATCGTCGTCCCGGAGACCGGCGAGCTGATCGAGATCGAACTCGGTGAACCGATCTCCGAGGCCAAGGCCGACGAGATCTGGGAGAAGAAGGTCGAGCAGGTGGAGGTCATCGAGGAGATCGATGATCTCCTGATCCTGAACTCGCTGAAGGACGACGCCACATCGAGTCACGAGGAGGCGCTGCTCCGGATCTACCAGCGGCTGCGGCCCGGTAACCCGCCGAACCTCGACAAGGCGAAGGAGTTGTTCCGCGAGAAGTTCTTCGATCCCGCGCGGTACCGCCTCGGCCGTGTGGGGCGGTTCCGGCTGAACCGCAAGTTCGGCGGCGAGAAGGTCCCCGAAACCGAGCAGACGCTCCTCCCGGGCGACATCATCAACTCGATCAAGTACATACTGAAGCTCCGGCGCGGCGAAGGCGAGATCGACGACATCGACCACCTCGGCAACCGGCGCATCCGTTCGATCCTGGAGTTGGCCGGCGACGAGATCCGCAAGGGCTTCCTGAAGCTCCGTCGTACCGCTCAGGAGCGGATGAACCTCGAGTCTCCCGAGAAGCTCACCCCCCGGACGCTGATCAACAGCAAGACGATCTCCTCCGCGATCGAGTTCTTCTTCGGCCGGGGCGAGCTGTCCCAGGTCGTGGACCAGACCAACGCCCTCGCCCAGCTCACCCACGAGCGCCGGCTCAGCGCCCTTGGCCCCGGTGGCCTCAACCGGAAGCGTGCGGGCTTCGAGGTCCGCGATGTCCACATCAGCCACTACGGGCGGATCTGCCCGATCGAGACGCCGGAAGGCACGAACATCGGTCTCATCTCCTCCCTGTCGATCTACGCCGACTCGGACGAGTACGGCTTCCTGACGACGCCGTACCAGGTGGTGTCCGGCGGGCGTCTGACGGGGAAGATCCGTTTCCTCCGTGCCGATGAGGAGGAGGGCGCGGTGCTTGCGCCGGCGGACACGATCCTCGACGAGGACAAACTCGTCGGGGATCGAGTGATGGCCAGGGTGAACGGCGACCTCAAGGCCGTGAAGTCCGACGACGTGCAGTTCATGGACGTATCGCCGATGCAGCTCATCGGCGTGTCCGCGGCCCTGATCCCGTTCCTGGAGCACGACGACGCCAACCGCGCACTCATGGGTTCGAACATGCAGCGGCAGGCCGTGCCCCTGATCTCCACCGAGCCGCCGATCGTGGCCACGGGGATGGAGAGGCACGTCGCGCGGAACTCCGGGATGGTCGTCCGGGCCGCCGACGCCGGGACGGTCACCTACGTGGACTCGCGTCGCATCGTGGTGGACAACCGGGAGTATCGTCTCCGCAAGTTCGTAGGGTTGAACGAGCGCACCTGCCTCAACCAGGTGCCGTGCGTGACCGAGGGACAGGCCGTCAGGAAGGGTGACGTCATCGCCGACGGGGCCGGCACGCGTTCGGGCGAACTCGCGCTGGGACGGAACGTGACGGTGGCCTTCATGTCCTGGGAAGGCTACAACTACGAGGACGCGATCATCGTCTCCGAGCAGTTCCTGAAGGACGACACCTTCACGTCGATCCACATCGACGAGTTCGAGATCGAGATCCGCGAGACGAAGCTGGGACGCGAGGAGTTCACGCGCGACATCCCGAACGTCTCGGACCGCGCGCTGCGCAACCTGGACGAGACGGGGATCGTCCGCACCGGCACCCGCGTACGCCCCGGCGACGTGCTCGTCGGAAAGGTCGCTCCCAAGTCGAAGAGCGAACTGTCCCCGGAGGAGAAGCTCCTCCACGCGATCTTCGGGCGGGCCGGCGAGGACGTGAAGAACGACTCCCTCGAGGTCCCGAGCGGCATCGAGGGCATCGTCATCGCCACCGAGAAGTTCTCGCGCAAGGTGAACATCACGGAGGAGGAGCGGCAGGAGAACCTCGCCCGCATCCGGCGCCTCGAACGCGAGTTCCTCGGTGTCTTCCGGGCGGGCATGACCGAAGTCGTCCAGAACGTGAACGTGATCTATCGCGACTCGCTGAAGGACCCCGAGACGAAGGCGGTCTTCGCCGTTCCTCCGGACATCACGGACAAGCAGCTCAAGGAACTCCGGGAGCGTCTGAAGACGCAGGTGATCCACTCGCAGGACAGCAAGCGCAAGGAAGAGGCGACGAGGATCCTGAAAGAGGCTTACGACCGGATCGACGTCGCGGAGAGCGACAAGAACAAGGAAGTGAACCGCCTGTCCCGCGGCGACGAACTCCCCACCGGCGTGCTGGAGATGGTCAAGGTCTACATCGCCACCAAGCGCCAGCTGTCCGTCGGCGACAAGATGGCAGGTCGCCACGGCAACAAGGGCGTCGTCTCGAAGATCCTGCCGGAGGAGGACATGCCGTTCCTCGAGGACGGTACGCCGGTGGAGATCATCCTGAACCCCCTGGGCGTGCCCTCCCGGATGAACGTCGGCCAGATCCTCGAGACCCACATCGGATGGGCCGCGCGGAAGCTCGGCTTCCAGGTGATCTCGCCGGTCTTCGCCGGGGTCGAGGAAACCGACATCGAGTCGGTCCTCGAAGAGGCTGGACTTCCGAGGACCGGCAAGGTGGTCCTGTACGACGGCCGTACCGGCGAGCCCTTCGACCAGAAGGTCACCGTGGGCTGCATCTACATGATGAAGCTCCACCACCTCGTGGACGACAAGGTGCACGCCCGGGCCACGGGCCCCTACAGCCTGATCACCCAGCAGCCGCTGGGCGGAAAGGCGCGGTTCGGCGGCCAGCGGTTCGGCGAGATGGAGGTGTGGGCGCTCGAGGCCTACGGGGCCGCGAACGTCCTGCAGGAGTTGCTGACGGTGAAGTCGGACGACGTGGACGGTCGGACCAAGATCTACGAGTCCATGGTCAAGGGCGAGAACCTGCTGGAGCCGGGCACGCCGGTGTCCTTCGACGTGCTCTGCAACGAAATCAGGGGCCTCTGCCTGAACATCGAGCTCGAGAAGAAGAAGCTCTAGGGCCTCACGCCCGGAAGGAGCGACTCGGATGGTCGAGACGTTCTACTCGAAGATCAACGATTACGGCGCGGTGGCGATCCGCCTCGCCTCCCCCGCGGACATCCGTGGCTGGTCCTACGGCGAGGTGAAGAAGCCCGAGACCATCAACTACCGGACCTACCGCTCGGAGAAGGACGGCCTCTTCTGCGAGCGGATCTTCGGACCGGAGCGGGACTGGGAGTGCTTCTGCGGCAAGTACAAGGGCATCAAGCACAAGGGGATAATCTGCGATCGCTGCGGCGTCAAGGTGACCCATTCCCGCGTGCGTCGCAAGCGGATGGGGCACATCAACCTGGCCGCCCCGGTGGTCCACATCTGGTTCTTCAAGGCGATGCCGAGCAGGCTCGGGACGTTGCTGGGCATGAAGACCAGCCACCTGGAGCGGGTGATCTACTATCAGGATTACGTGGTCACGGATCCGGGCGACACGCCGCTGCGCGACCGTCAGCTCCTCACCGAGGAGCAGTACCGGGAGTGCAAGGTGAAGTACGGAGAGTCGTTCCGCGCGGGAATGGGCGCGGAGGCGATCCGGGCCATCCTCGAACGCATGAAGCTCGCCGAGCAGTCCGAGGAGCTCCGCACCGAGCTGAGTGAGACGCGCAGCAAGCAGCGCCAGAAGGAGATCATCAAGCGCCTGAAGCTGGTGGAGCAGATCCGCAACTCCGAGAACAAGCTCGAGTGGCTGATCCTCGACGTGATCCCCGTGATCCCGCCGGATCTCCGGCCGCTCGTGCTCCTCGAGAGCGGCAACTTCGCCACGTCGGACCTGAACGACCTCTACCGGCGGCTCATCAACCGCAACAACCGGCTCAAGAAGCTCCTCGACCTGAACGCGCCCGAGGTCATCATCCGCAACGAGAAGCGGATGCTGCAGCAGTCCGTGGATGCGCTCTTCGACAACAACCGTTGCCGGCGCCCGGTGCTCGGGTCCAGCAATCGCCCTCTCAAGTCGCTCACGGACATGATCAAGGGGAAGCAGGGGCGCTTCCGCGAGAACCTGCTCGGCAAGCGGGTCGACTACTCGGCCCGGTCCGTCATCGTGGTGGGTCCGGAACTCCGTCTCCACCAGTGCGGCCTCCCCAAGAAGATCGCCCTCGAGCTCTTCCAGCCCTTCATCATCCGCCGGCTGAAGGAACTCGGCCACGCGGACACCATCAAGTCCGCGAAGAAGATGCTGGAGCGCAAGGACGAGGAGGTCTGGGACATCCTCGAGGAGGTGATCCGCGAGCATCCGGTCCTCCTGAACCGCGCACCCACGCTGCACCGCATGGGTATCCAGGCCTTCGAGCCGATCCTCGTCGAAGGGAACGCCATCGTCATCCACCCGCTGGTGTGCTCGGGGTACAACGCCGACTTCGACGGCGACCAGATGGCCGTTCACCTGCCGCTCTCTCTCGAGGCGCAGGTCGAGGCCATGACCCTGATGCTCGCCACCAACAACATCTTCTCGCCGGCGCACGGCGGGCCGGTGCTCGCGCCCAGCCAGGACATCGTGCTCGGCATCTACTACCTGACGACGAACCCTCCGGGTGCACCGGCCGAGAAGACGCGGGCCTTCTGTGATCCCCAGGAGGTCTTCCTCGCCTACGGAACCCACAAGGTGGGCGTGCACGACGAGATCCGCGTGAGGTTCCCCGGGGGCCGCAAGATCATCCAGGCCAACGGCGAAGCGCTCGAAGGCACGAAGCCCTTCGTCACCACGGTGGGGAGGGTGATCTTCAACGACATCATCACCGACGACATGCCCTTCTACAACTACCCCCTGGGGAAGAAGGGTATCGGCGGACTCATCCAGGACTGCCACAAGCTGCACGGGAAGCAGCGCACGCTGCTGCTGCTCGACCGGATCAAGGGTATCGGCTTCAAGGCCTCCACGCTTGCCGGCCTTTCGTTCAGCAAGGATGACATGGCGGTCCCGACCCAGAAGCTCGCGATCCTGAAGGACGCCGAGAAGGAAGTCGACAAGATCGAGCGCGAGTTCCGCAACGGCGCGATCACGCCGGGTGAGCGGCACAACCGGATCATCGACACCTGGACCCATGCCCGGGAGGTGATGGGCACGGTGATGATGGAGGAGTTGAAGCGCGACGTCCGCGAAGGGCGCCCGTACCTGAACCCCATCTTCTGCATGGCGGATTCCGGGGCACGGGGCGCCATCGAACAGATCCGGCAGCTGGCCGGCATGCGCGGACTCATGGCCAAGCCCTCGGGCGAGATCATCGAGACCCCGATCAAGGCCAACTTCCGCGAGGGGCTCAAGGTCCTCGAGTACTTCTCATCCACTCACGGGGCCCGCAAGGGTCTGGCCGATACGGCCCTGAAGACCGCGGACTCCGGCTACCTCACGAGGAAGCTGGCCGACGTTGCCCAGAACGTGGTCATCAACGAGTACGACTGCGGGACGCTGAACGGCATCACCAAGGGCACCGTCTACCGCGGGGACAAGGTCGAGGTGTCCCTGGCGCAGGCCATCCGGGGCCGCGTCGTCCGCGACACCCTCGTCGACGTGATCACGGACGAGGTGATCATTCGCGAGGGCGATCTGATCACGGACGAACTGGCGAAGCGGATCGACCGGCTGGGTTACGACAAGATCCGGATCCGATCGGCGCTGACCTGCGAGTCGCCGCTGGGGATCTGCGCTAAGTGCTACGGAATGGACCTCGCCACGGGCCGGCTCGTGGAGATGGGCATGGCGGTGGGCATCATCGCCGCCCACTCGATCGGCGAGCCCGGAACGCAGCTCACGATGCGGACGTTCCACTGGGGCGGTACGGCCGTCGCCGGCGCGCGCGAGCACGATATCAAGGCCCGGTTCGCGGGCACGGTGAAGTACCAGAACCTGCAGGTGGTCACGAACAACGAGGGCCAGGACGTCGTCCTGAATCGCAAGGGCGAGATCCAGATCCTCGACAAGCGCGAACGCGAGGTCGACCGGCACGAAGTCCCCGCGGGCGCGGTGATGAAGATCAAGGAGGGGGAGAAGGTCAAGAAGAACTCCATCCTCTGCGAGTGGGACCCGAACAACATCCCGATCCTCGCCGAGACGGACGGCGTGGTGCGCTTCGACGACATCGTCGAGGGAAAGACGGTGAAGGAGGAGATCGACCGAGGCTCCGGCATCCACCGCATGGTGGTGATGGAGCACAAGGGCGACATGCACCCGCAGGTCATCATCTCCGACGAGAAGGGCAACCCGCTCGGCCTCTACCCGGTGCCCGAGAAGGCGCACATCATGGTGCAGGAGGGCCAGCGCATCCGAGCCGGCACCATGGTCGCCAAGACGCCGCGCGAGATCACCGGAACCCAGGACATCGTGGGTGGTCTGCCGCGCGTGACCGAGCTCTTCGAGGCCCGCAAGCCCAAGGAGCCGGCGGTCATGAGCGAGATCGACGGTCTCGTGGAGATCGGCGAGAAGCGCCGCGGGAAGCGGATGATCATCGTGAACAACGAGTCGGGGATCGCTCGCGAACACCTCGTTCCGCACGGGAAGCACCTCTGGGTGAAGCGCGGGGACCGGGTCCGGGCGGGCGAAGCGCTCACCGAGGGGCCCCTGGTCCCGCACGACATCCTCCGCATCCTCGACGAGGAGGAACTCCAGAAATACCTGCTGCGAGAGATCCAGAACGTCTACCGCTCCCAGGGCGTGACGATCGACGACAAGCACATCGAGATCATCCTCGCCCAGATGCTGCGGAAGGTCCGGGTGGACGATCCGGGCGACACGACCTTCCTTCCCGGCCTGGTGGTGGACAAGTTCCGTTTCCGCCTCGAGAACAAGCGGGTCATCGAGGAGAACCGGAAGCCCGCCAGGGCGAAGACCGTGCTCCTCGGGATCACGAAGGCGTCGCTCCAGTCGGACTCCTTCATCTCCGCGGCGTCCTTCCAGGAGACCACGAAGGTCCTCACCGAGGCGGCGCTCGCGAGCAAGCGGGACGAGCTCGTGGGGCTCAAGGAGAACGTCATCCTCGGGCACCTCGTGCCGGTGGGGACGGGCTTCAAGCAGCACCTGAAGACCCGCGTGAAGCGGAACTTCGACTTCGGAGAGCTCTCGGGCTTCAACGAGGGCATGGGCCGCGGCGACGACTCCGCGCTGCTCGATCTGACGGGCCTCGTCCTGGAAGAGGCCGGTGACGACGACGGCGAATCGGACGAGGAGGAGAGCGCGTGAGCCCCCTCTTCCCGAAAGACCTTTTCCGCCACGAAGCCCGACGGTACAATCGTTACTTTCGCCTCCAGAGGTAAGTGAGATGCCGACGATCAACCAGCTTGTACGGAAGGGCCGGGGTCAGAAGGTCCGCAAGTCCAAGTCTCCGCTGCTGGAGAACTGCCCGCAGAAGCGGGGGGTGTGCCTCCAGGTCAAGACCATGACCCCCAAGAAGCCGAACTCGGCGCTCCGCAAGATCGCCCGTGTCCGGCTCTCGTCGGGCAAGGAGATGACCGCGTACATCCCGGGCGAGGGGCACAATCTGCAGGAGCACTCGATCGTCCTCGTCCGGGGCGGAAGGGTCCGTGACCTGCCGGGCGTCCGTTACCACGTGATCCGCGGTACGCTCGACTCGATGGGGGTCGAGGACCGCAAGAAGGGCCGCAGCAAGTACGGCGCCAAGAGGCCGAAGTAGTCGGGGAGCACCGCGATGCCGAGGAAGTACGTTTCCACCGAAGCCCTGCTGAAGCCCGATCCGAGGTTCTCGGACGAACTGGCCAGCAAGTTCATCAACTGCCTGATGGTCTGCGGCAAGAAGACGACCGCCCAGGCGATGTTCTACGGCGCCCTCGACATCGTCGCCTCGAAGGTGAAGGACAAGACGCCGGTGGAGATCTTCCACCAGGCCCTGGAGAACGTGAAGCCGCAGGTCGAGGTGAGGAGCAAGCGGGTGGGCGGCGCCACATACCAGGTCCCGATGGAGGTCAGCAGGAAGCGGCAGCGATCCCTGGCAATCCGGTGGCTCCTCGCCGCCGCGAGGGCCAAGAAGGGACGCCCGATGATGCGGCGTCTGGCCGACGAAGTGCTTGCCGCGTATCGTGGCGAAGGCGACGCCATCAAGAAGCGCGAGGATACGCACCGCATGGCCGAGGCCAACAAGGCCTTCGCGCATTTCGCCTGGTAGCGCATCCCCGGCGAGGTACGCGATGGGTAACGAGGAGCCCGGCTGAGAGCGTGAGCACGCCGCGGCCCTACCTGCACCCTGTCGCGGGGTCGCCGGCTCCGTTCTCCGCCGCCGTGCTCCGGGAGATACCGTCATGTCACTGACGATCGTCCGGAACATCGGCATCATCGCCCACATCGACGCCGGGAAGACGACCGTCTCGGAACGGATCCTCTTCTACACCGGTCGCGAACACAAGATGGGCGAGGTCCATTACGGCACGGCCCGGATGGACTATCTGGAGGAAGAGCAGCAGCGGGGGATCACGATCACCGCGGCGGCCACCAGCTTCCTCTGGCGACGGCACAAGGTCAACCTGATCGACACTCCGGGTCACGTGGACTTCACGGCGGAGGTGGAGCGGTCCCTGCGAGTCCTCGACGGCGCGGTGGTGGTCTTCTGCGGCGTGGCGGGGGTGGAGGCCCAGTCGGAGACGGTCTGGCGGCAGGCCGATCACTACCGGGTCCCCCGGCTGATCTTCGTGAACAAACTCGACCGCGTCGGCGCGGATCCCGATCGCGTTCTCGCGATGATCCGGGAGAGGCTCACGGACCGGGCCGTGCCGCTCCAGGTCCCGGTCGGCGTCGAGGGCTCCTTCCGCGGTGTCGTGGACCTCGTCGACCGGGAGATGCTGGCCTTCGACGAGGAGACGCTCGGGAAGACCATCGTGCGGGGGCCGGTGCCCGGGGAACTCGCGGAGCAGGTGGAGAAGGCCCGGGCCTTCCTCGTGGAGCGCGCCGCGGAGCAGGAGGAGGCTCTCACCGACCGATACCTGGCCGGCGAGGTCCTGGCGCCCGAGGAGATCCGGCGCGGGATCCGGCTCGGTACGCTGGGAAGGAAGCTCACCCCGGTGCTGTTCGGCTCCGCGCTCAGGAACAAGGGGATCCAGCCGGTCCTGGACGCGGTGGTGGACTACCTGCCTTCGCCGCTCGACGTGGGGCCGGTGAAGGGCGTGAACCCCAGGACGGGAAAGGAAGAGACGCGTCCGCCGGACCCCAAGGCACCGCTCTGCGCCCTCGCGTTC
>JALOQY010000441.1 GCA_025459285.1 Planctomycetota bacterium
CCCGGGGGAGCAGGTCGAGGAGGGCGCGCTCGCGCAGGAAGAGCTTGCGCAGCGCCTTCGGGATGGTGAAGACCACGTGGCGATGGGCCAGCGGGGCGAGGATCTCCTCGCGCAGCTTCTCGGCGAAGAGCTCGGCCCGCTTCGCCTGGCATGATGGACAAAGTCCCCGGCCCTTGCAGGAGAACGCCAGGAGGTACTCGGCGTGGCACTCGGGACAGCAAACCCGGGCGAAGCCGGCCCGGAGGACGCCGCAGTCGAGGAAGGCGGTGACCGTCTCCGTGACCACCGTCCGGAGCGGGCCGTCCTCGTGCTCGAAGCGCTCCTCGTGGACCCGGGTGAAGTCGAGGTAGTGCTCGTCGAAGAGCTTCCAGAGGGGCGTACGCTCCGGGTACCTGGGCCGATAGAGCGACGGCCCCTCGGCCACCCGGAAGCAGACCTCGGCCCCGGGCAGGCCGGGAGCCCGCCAGCCGGAGGGCCGGCGCCCCACCACGGGAGCCGTCGCCGGGAGTGTGCGCGGATCCGCCATGCCGGGGAACAGGACGCACGGCGGGGCGGACGGTCACGGTGAAGCGGTTCGCCCGGGCGACGGGACGCGCGGCGGGCGCGGCGGTGGGGGCGTTGCGTCGTTCGACCGAGGTGTACGTCCTCCGGAGGTCTGCAGGGGCACGGTCACCGGACTTCCCGTTCCGGCGTTGACCGAAACAGTCTGCGAAGTCCTTCGAAGATCGCTTCGCGGGAGATTGTCGCCAGTCCCAGCGCCCTCAGGTCCAGCTCCTCCGACTCAACCTGCTTCAGGAAGCTGCTCATGTCATCGACGATGCGGCGGGGAGGGCGAAGAGCGGCGTCCGGGTCGATCACCTGGAACAGACGGAAGACGTCGTTCCGGTGTTTCCTGATGGAGCGGCTGTCGATCTCTTCGCCTTCTTCCTCGCGGGCGCGAAGGTCAAGCCAGGCCCTCGCCTTCAAGGCGACGAGGTGCGTCGCTCCGACGACCGGGATGCTGTCGACGATACGCCGGCCGGCCTGAATCCAGTCGTAGTAGTCCCCCTCCAGCAGGATCGCCGACAGGCTGGACACCTCGCCACCGGTCGGAATCGGCGTCAAGTGGCTGCCCTCGGCAATCGACAGGGCATCGGGAACGCGGGAGAAGAGTTCCAGCATGGCCGGGTAGCCCGGTTCGACGGGCTTCTGGAAACGATAGAACCGCCGCCCTCCCTCCGCCGTCTCTCCGGTCCCATATCCGCCCGCCTTGACGAACGCCCAGAACGTCCGCGCGAACTCCGTATCCAGCGACTCGATGCAGAGGACGATGTCGAGATCCTTCGTGGCGCGAAACGAGAGCCCCGCCTCCGACAGGATGAGGTCGCACGCCGTCCCACCGATCAGGGCGTATCGGTCGGCGAACGCCCTGAAGTGCCTGCGGAACAACTCGAGTCCCCTTACCACGGAACCTCCTGGATCACCTTCTCCAGCGCGGCCTGGACTCGCTCGTCCCGGACTTCGCGCAGGGACAGGTAGAGCGACAACCGGTCCACCCGGCCGTCATGGGCGAACAGGGTCGGGGCGTAGTGCCAGACTTCGACGGAGGCGGTGCCCGGCTCGTCCGGCGGAGTTGCTTCCGGAGCGGCTTCTGAGCGGATCGCCGCCCAGTCCTTGCGCCCGACCGCGAAGGTCGGGTTTGCCGGTTCGGCCAGCATCGTGAGGTCTGCGAGGGCGCTCAATCCAGCCCGTGGGTATCCAGCTTCTCCGCCCGGCTCGGTGGGGAGCGCGTGGCGACTCCGGACCGGGCTTCGCAGCAGGGGCTGCGCCTCTTCCCAGACCGCGCGCCTCGAGCGTGTGAGACACAGGCATCTTGCGCGACCGAGTGCGACCGACTGCCCGAGTCCGGGAGCCTCGAGTTCGTCCAGGGCTCGGCTCATGGTCATGACCGAGTACCCGAGTTCCCCGGCCAGCACGGTGGGACCCAGGTTCTCGTGGCCCCGCAGGAGCGCGTGGATCAGGACGGCCTGCGCCGCCGGAGTCAGCAGGTTCTTCTCCCGGCGCAGCTTCCGGAGGTGCTCCCGCAGGTCGATCCCCAGCATGGGCAGGTACATCTGGTTGCCGGGGACGACGAAGGGGACCTTCTGCTCGATCAGGCGCTTGCGGTTGTAGGCGGTGATGCGTTCCCGGACATAGACCACGAAGTCGTCCCACTTTCCGTACAACTGGTCCACGTGCTTGCGGATCACCGCGGGGGCCTCTTCCCGCTCGCCCCTGTCGGCCATGAACAGGCACCGCTGGCCGAGGATCCGGCCGGTGAGGAACCGGTAGCGATCCTGAAGAAAAGGGAAGACCCTGTCAGCGCCTCCCCAGGGCGTGACAATCACTGCGACGCCGAGGGTGTCGTGGAGATATCGCCCGAGTCGAGCCTCCAGGTCTGCCATGGCTTTTGCAACCTCCAACTGCACTCTAACATTCAAAGCGTTATCGTGCAATTGAAAGGGTAAATATCTCACCCGGTGCGGGTCCGACGCCCGGTCAGCGCCGCCCGCCATCGACCCGGTTCACGCGGTCGGTTCATGCGCGGGCCACCGGCTGGCCGGACTCGAACGAGAGCGCCGGCGCGAGGCAGGTCCTCGCACGGCTGAAGTCGGCGGCGACGCCGACGCTTCAGGCGGGCGGAGGGCCGCCGCCCGCTCCGTCCCCAGCCAACGGCGCGGCCGCGGTGACCGGAGGGGCGAGGCGTGCCGGGGGCAAGAACGTGCCCGGCACCGGAGAGAACCGCCACGCCGGGGGGACGGGTGGTCCCCTCCGGCGCGGCGGGCTGCGTCGGGGCGGCGGGCCGGCCGGACTGCGGGCCGGCGGGCCGGCTCGCCGGCGGCTAGTCTTCGGTGGACGCGGCGGCGGGGGCCTTCTTGTCCTTCAGGCGGCGCTGGCTGTTGCTCGCGCACTTCGGACAGGAAAGCTCCTCCATCACGTCCGGGATATGCGTCCCCTCGTATTCGAGCCCGCAGCGCAGGCACTTGTACTTGCAGGGGAGCCGGGTTCTCCGGTCGGTCTCAGACAAGGATGGGGACCTCCACCAGGTTCTTCGCCAGGGCCTTCTTGGTGTGCTCGATCTCCTCCGGCGTCACCGTCTTCCGGAGCTTCTCGATCTCGATCATCGTCTTCTGGAACCTCGACCCCTCCGCGGAGGAGATCCACTCGAGCTGCAGCCGCTCGGGCCGGATTCCCTTCTTCTCCAGGAAGTCCCAGAGCTTCTCCACCCGCTTCTGCGTCCACCGGTTGGCGTCGATGTAGTGGCAGTCCACGTAGTGGCAGCCCGACACCAGCACCACCGGAGCACCCTTCGCGAAGGCGTGCAGGATGAACGCCTTGTCCACGCGCCCCGAGCACATCG
>JALOQY010000125.1 GCA_025459285.1 Planctomycetota bacterium
GATCCGGGTCTCCGGGTCCGTGGAACGGAGGACGGCCTTCAGTTCCTCCTTGGCCGACAGCTCGCTGGTGAGGAGCCACAGGGCCTTGGACAGGGCGATGCGGACCCCGGAGTCGAAGCAGTCGGTGAGAAGCGGAGCGAGCCGCTCGGCGACCTCGTCGCCGGCCTTCCGGCCGAGGAGATCGATGGCCTGGACACGGATGTCCGCGGGCTCCGAAGGCCCGGCGAGAGCGAGGAGCGTCTCCGATCCGACGCGAGTCTCGCCCAGGTCGATGAGTGCCTCGGAAACGGCGAGCTTCTGCCGGCTGGACAGCTCGGGCAGGATCCCCGAGACGATCGGCAGGGCCTCGGGCCCCATGGCCCTGAGATCCCGCGAGAGTCGCCACAGTTCAGCCCCCTCGGCCTTGTCCATGCGGGCGACGACCCGGCGCACGGAGGCGCCAAGGTCGCCGTCCTCCTGGGCGAGCAACCCGGGGGCGACCACGAACGGAAGGAGAAACAGCAGGGCAAGACAGGGGAGACGGGACATCGGCGGGGCTCTCCGAGGCTGGTCTAAGGCGCGTTCCCGCAAGCAGTTGAGCCTTGTTACCGACACTCTACCACCACTCGTCGGTGCGACAAGGAGTTTCGTCATCCCCGGGATCCGCCGCCGGAAGGAGCACGACCCGCGAGGGCTTACGTCGACGGCCCGCCGGGCGGGACCTACAATCGCGGAGGGAGGGTCGATGGTGGACGAACGTACCGAGGAAGCCGTGGGCGACGGGCCGCACGGGCAGCCGGGTGCCGGGGGCGAACCGTGAAGGGTCCGGATGTCGACGCGCCCGGGAGACCGGTGTTCTATCTCTGCTACGAATACCCGGTCGTGACCCAGACCTTCACCGAAGGCGAGATCGCCGGCCTCCGCGCGAGGGGACTCCGTTTCACGGCCGTCGCGTGCCGCCGGCCGTCCTCGGGACGGTCCGCGGGAGACGTGCTCTACCTGCCCGGCCCGCTGTCGCGCCCGGTTACATCGGCCTTCGCCCGCGCCGCTCGCGACCGACCGGCGACATTCCGGCGACTCCTTCGGTCGGTCGCCGGTGCCCGCTACCGGGACGAAGCCGGGCGCTGCTGGCTGCGAGGGTTCCTCCAGGTGGCCTGGGGGGCGTGGCTCGCGCAACGGGCTGGTGGCCCCTCCCACTTCCATGCCCAGTTCCTGGACGCCGCATCCACCGTGGCTTTCGTGGCCGCGGGGCTTTGCGGAGGGACCTTCTCGTTCACGAACCACACCGCGTACAACCCCTACCTGCCGCGGGAGAAGCTGACCGCGGCCCGGTTCGCGGTGTCGATCTCCGAATTCGACCGTCGAATGCTCACGCGTCTTTGCGGCGGGAACGGGGCCCGCCGGATCCGGGTCATCTACCAGGGAATCGACACGGCCACGTGGCGTGTGCCCCGCGGGGTCCCGCCGGCGGGTGACCCGGTCCGGGTCCTCTCGGTGGGGGCGCTCCGGGAGAAGAAGGGGCACGGGGTCTTGCTCGAGGCTCTCGCCCGGCTGGCCTCGGCGGGGATGGCCTTCCGGGCGACGATCGTCGGGGAAGGGCCCGAGCGGCGCATGCTGGAGAGCCAGATCCGCGACCGGGGCTTCGGGGCGAGCGTCAACCTGGCCGGGGCCGAGGAGCCCGCCGTGATCCGGAGCCGGCTCGCGGAATCGGACCTCTTCGTCCTCGCGAGCCGCCGGGCGAAGAACGGGGACCTCGACGGGATCCCGATCTCGATCATGGAGGCGATGGCCGCCGGCGTTCCCGTGGTCTCCACGCGACTCTCGGGCATTCCGGAGCTGGTCCGGGATGGCGTGGAGGGGCGGCTCGCACCGCCGGGCGATGCGGTTGCGCTTTCGGCCCGCATCCGGGAAGCACTCGGCGACCGGGCCGCGTCCGAGGAGATGGCCCGGCGGGGGAGGGAGAAGGTGGTGCGCCAGCATGAGCGCCGCCAGTCCGTGGCCCAGCTCGATGCGGCCCTGCGGGAGGCAGCGAGATGAGGATCGCCGCCTTGTTGTCCGGCGAGGTGTCGGCCCCGGCCGTGCACGCCCAGACGTTCCCCCTCCTTCGGGCCTTGCGGTCGCGCGGACACGAGGTGGGCCTGGTGGTGACCGTCTCACTACGCCGCTGGCTGCGTCCGGCCGGAACCGCATACGCCCTCTCGCTCGCCCGGGAGGCAGCGGGCGGCCTCCTCCGGGTCGTCCCGCATCCGCCCGGCCACTGCTGGCCACGCGTTGAGGGGTTCCTGGCCCGGCGGGCGCTCCGGGCTCTGCGGCCGGACGTGGTGCACGCGCGCCAGGCGCGCGCCGCCGTCCTCGCGCTCGGGGCCCGGTCGGGAGCCGTGCTGGCCGATCTGCGCGGCATCCGTCCGGAGGAGTTCCTGCTCGCGACGGAGCGGGAGGAAGAGGACCTCTCGCGGGGGCAACGCGGAAAGCTGGCGCGGCTCCGGCTCGAGGAGCGAACGGCTTCGAAGCACGCCGGCGCGGTGGTATGCGTGTCGGAGTGCTTCCGCCGGCGGCTGACTCGTGTCGATGGCGTCTTCGTGATCCCGAACGCGGCGGAACCCCTGGCCGTGGCCGGTCCGGACGAGCGCCGCGCGCTGCGGCGGCGTTTCGGCCTGCGGGACGATGAATTCGGATTTGTGTACTCCGGTTCGCTCGCCGCCTGGCAGTTCGCGCGGGAGACCGTGAGGCTCTTCCGGGAGATCAGGAACGCGATGCCGCGGGCACGGCTGACCCTGCTGGTCCATGACCGGGCGGCGGGGGAGTCGCTGCTGCGGGAGGAGGAGGTGGCGGGCACCGTCGAGAGTCTGCCGGCCGCGGAAGCCGCCGCCGCACTGCGGGCCTTCGACGCGGGGTTCCTGTTGCGCCGGGCCCATCCGGTGAACGCCGTGGCCTGCCCCGTCAAGTTCGCGGAGTACCTCCACGCGGGCCTCCCGGTGGTGGCGACCGGGGGAATCGGAGACGTGTCCGAGACGATCCGGCGTGAGGGACTGGGGGTGGTGCTCCCGGAACCGGAGGGGCCGGAGGCGGCACGGCGGGTGGCCGAGAATCTCCCCGTCGTGGAGGGTGGCCGCTGCCGGGCCTTCGCGCGGGAGCGGTTGACCTTCGAGAGGACGTCGGGGGAGTACGAGACGGCATTCGAGCATGCCGCCGGGACGAAGCGATGCGGATCGGCGTGAACGCCCTTTCGGTGGTGCCGGGTCGGACGGGCGGAGGCGAGACATACCTCCGGAACCTGCTCGAGGCGATGGTGCCGCGGCTCGGCGGATCGGAGCGACTGGTGCTGTTCTGTGCCGATCCCGGGGCGAGTCTCCTGCCGCCGGCGGGAGGCGCGGTGGATCACCGGAGGCTGCCCGCGCTGCCGGCGGCGGTGCGGGTGGCCGCGGAACATCTTCTGCTGCCGGTCCTCGTGCGACGGGCGCGCGTCGACGTCCTGTTCTGCCCCGGCAACGCCGTCTCGCTCCTGTGCGGCGTCCCGCAGGTGCTGGCGCTCCAGTCGATGCACTTCCGGTTCGTGGGGGGCGAGATGTCGGCGGCCCGGAGAGTCTACTTCAGGACCGTCGTCCCCCTGTCGGCGCTCCGCGCGAGCCGTGTGTTGTGCATGTCGGAGGACCTGCGCGGGACGCTCCTCGCGGTCTGTCCCCGCGCGCGCGGCCGAACCCACGTGGTCCACGAAGGGGCGGATCTGGCGCGGTTCACGCCCGGGGAAGGGGGGGGCGGCGGGTATCTCCTCTGCGTGTCTTCCCTGAACCGCTTCAAACGCGTGGATTCGGTCGTGCGGGCGCTCGGTCGGTTGCGGCGGGAGGGATTTGCGGCCCCCTCCCTACGGGTGGTGGGCCGCGCGGACCCGCCGGACGCGCGGCGGATCGAGGCACTGACGGTCAGTGAGGGCCTCGCGGGTCGCGTGACGATCGAAGGACCACGACCCTACGGGGAGTTACCGGAGATCTACCGCCGCGCCGCCGCCCTGATCTATCCGTCCGTCGTGGAGACCTTCGGCCTCCCGCCGTTGGAGGCGATGGCGTGCGGCTGTCCGGTCGTGGCCTCCGACCGGACGTCGGTGCCGGAGATCACGGGCGATGCGGCCCTGCTGGTCGACCCGGACGATCCGGCGATCCTGGCCGCGGCGATCCGCCGCGTGCTGTCGGACGAGGGGTTGCGCGCGGACCTCCGCGCGCGCGGCTTCGAGAACGCGCGGCGCTTCTCCTGGGACCGCGCCGCCGCGGAGACGCTCGCCGTTCTCCGCCGCGCAATGCTTGGCCGGACCACGGTACGCCGGTAGAAGAGCGGACTTCCCCCGACCGGTGAGTGCATGTACATCCTGGGCATCAACGCCGCGAGCCACAATTCCTCCGCGTGCCTCGTGCACGACGGAATGCTCGTGGCGTTCGTTGAAGAGGAGCGCTTCGACCGGGTGAAGTACTCCACGGCGTTTCCGGAGGGGGCGATCCGGGCGTGCCTCGCGGAGGGAGGCATCGGGCTCGGGGACGTCTCCGTGGCGGCGTTCGCCGGAGTCCCCTCGACGGAGATGGCGTCATCGGCCAAGGCCTGGCTCCGTCACCTCCACCGGCCCTGGTATCGGCGGTGGCTGCGCGACCAGGTCCTGGTCACCGGCCTCTACATGGGCATCCGCGAACGGAAGCGACTCCGCGGGCGCCTCGGCTTCACGGGCCGGATCACCTTCGTGGACCACCACCTGTGTCACGCGGTGAGCGCGTTCTGCCTGAGTCCGTTTCCCGAGGCGGCGGTGCTCACGGTGGATGCGCAGGGCGACGGGGTGGCGAGCGCGATCTACGCCGGAGAGGGAACACGGCTTCGCCGGGTCGAGTCGTATCCGTTCCCCGAGGCGTCGATCGGACACTTCTACGACTGCGTGACGGAGTTCGTGGGCTTCAAGCCCGTCCGGGACGCCGGGAAGACGATGGGGCTCTCGTCCTACGGCGACCCCGCCGCGTTCGCGCCGAAGTTCGCCCCGCTGTGCGGACTCCTTCCGGGCGGACGGGTGCGCTTCGCCGTGGATTTCCTGAAACACGAGCCGGGAACGCGGTCCTGCCGGCGGTTCGCGCGGGCCTTCGGGGAACCGAGGCGACCGGAGGAGGACGCGACCGGATCGCGATTCGCCCACGTGGCCGCGGGAGCCCAGGCGGTGCTGGAGAAGGCCTTCCTGCACCTTGCGGAGCACGCCCGGCGCGTCACCGGGGCGAAGCGCCTCTGCGTGGGGGGCGGCGTGGCCCTGAACAGCGTGGCCAACGGGCTCCTCCTCCGCAGCGGGATGTTCGAGGACCTGTGGATCCAGCCCGCCGCGAACGACGCCGGCCTCGCCCTCGGGGCGGCGTTCGCGGTCTGGCACGGAGACCTCGGTGGACCGCGGCGGTTCGTGATGGAGCACGCGAGCTTCGGGCCGTCCTTCACGGATGGAGAGATCCGGGAGCTCCTCGAGGTCTCGAAGCTCCGCTTCGAACCGGTGGATGACCCGGCGGAGCGCGCCGCGCGCCTCCTGGCCGAGGAGCAGATCGTGGGCTGGTTCCAGGGCCGCATGGAGGCGGGGCCCCGGGCGCTGGGGAACCGGTCGATCCTCGCATGTCCACGGCGGGGGGAGATGAAGGACGTCCTGAACCGGCTCGTGAAACACCGGGAGTCCTTCCGCCCCTTCGCCCCGAGCGCACTCGAGGAGCGGGCGGGCGAGTGCTTCGACATCGACCGGCCCTCGCCTTTCATGCTGCTCGTTTGCGACGTGCGCCCCGGGCGTAGGAGCGACCTCGGGGCGATCACCCACGTGGATGGCACGGCAAGGCTCCAGACGGTATCACGGAGAGCGAACCCGCTCTACCACCGCCTCATCGACCGGTTCTTCGGGATCACGGGGATACCCGTGGTGCTGAACACGTCGTTCAACATCCGCGGAGAGCCGATCGTCTGCACCCCCGAGCACGCCATCCGGTGCTTCTTCTCCACGGGGATGGACGACCTGCTCATCGGCGGGTTCCACGTCATGAAGTGACCAGGGACCTGCGACGGGGCGCTCTCTTCGGCGTCCGGGGGGCAATCGCTATGCTCAGGGCCATCGAGGGCCATCCATGCGAGTTCTGATCACGGGCGGAGCGGGTTTCGTGGGGTCCCACCTTGCCGAGGTCATGCTCGCGCGGGGAGACGAGGTCACCGTCCTCGACGATCTCTCCACCGGCAGGTTCGTGAACCTCGACGGGATCCAGCGGAGTCCGGGGTTCCGATTTGTGTGGGGCGACATCCGGGACGAGCGCCTGCTCGAGGAACTCGTCCGTTCCCACGAGGCGGTCTTCCACCTCGCCGCGGCGGTGGGGGTCAGACTGGTGGTGGAGCGGCCGGTCCTCACCATCGAGAGCAACGTCCGGGGCACCGAGAACCTGCTGCGGTTCGCGGCCCGGTACTGGCGGAGAACCCTGATCGCCTCGACCTCGGAGGTCTACGGCAAGTCCGAGCGGAGCGCCTTCCGGGAGGACGACGACTGCATCCTGGGGGCCACCAGCAAGAGGCGCTGGGCCTACGCCGCCTCGAAGTGCGTCGACGAGTTCCTCGCCCTCGCCTACCACGAAGAGATGCGCCTGCCCGTGGTCGTCGCGCGGATGTTCAACACCGTGGGACCTCGGCAGACCGGCCGCTACGGAATGGTGCTGCCGCGCTTCGTGCGGCAGGCGCTCTCGGGCGAGCCGATCACGGTGTACGGGGACGGCCGCCAGACGCGGTGCTTCGCGCACGTGAGCGACGTCACGCGCGCGCTGGCCGGCCTCCTCGAGTGCGCGGACGCCGAGGGCGAGGTCGTGAACGTGGGGGCCACGGAGGAGGTGTCCATCCTCGATCTGGCCCGGATGGTGAAAGAGCGGACCGGCAGCGCCTCGCACATCGTCAAGGTCCCGTTCGACGAGGCGTACGCGGCGGGTTTCGAGGACATACGCCACCGCAAGCCTGACCTGCGCAAGGCGCGCCGCCTGATCGCTTACCGGCCGAAGGTGGACCTGCCGGGGATCGACGACTCGGTGATCGCCTGGTTCCGGTGCGGTACGGGCGCGTCGTGACGGGACACTGCGCAGCGATCGGCGGGTTCGGCCACGAAGGCGGTGGCGAAGGGAGCGACGCACGATGGATCTGAATGTGGCCGTCCTGGGGGCGACCGGCGCGGTGGGGATGGAACTCCTCTCCCTGCTCGAGGGTGGCGCTCTGCCGGTGGCCGGCCTCCGCTGCTTCGCCTCGGAGCGGTCCGCGGGCACCTCGGTCCCGTTTCGCGGCGGGACGGTGCCGGTCGAGAACGCGGAGCGTGCCGACTTCGCGGGGATCGACGTGGCGTTCTTCTCCGCCGGAGCGGAGCGGTCGCGGCGATATGGGCCGCGAGCCGCGGCCGCCGGTGCGGTCGTGATCGACAACTCCTCCGCGTTCCGAATGGACCCGGACGTTCCCCTGGTGGTCCCCGAGATCAACGCGGAGGCGCTGGCCGGTCACCGGGGCATCGTGGCCAATCCCAACTGCACGACGATCGTCGCCCTGATGGCGGTGGCCCCTCTCCATCGGGAGGCGGGGGCTCGGAGCCTCCGGGTGGCCAGCTATCAGGCGGCTTCGGGAGCCGGTGCCCGGGCGATGGCGGAACTGAAGGAACAGACGTCGGCCATTCTCGCGGGGCGGCCGGCGAAGGCGGCGGTGTTTCCCTCGCCTCTCGCGTTCAACGTCATCCCGCACATCGGACACTTCCTGCCCGACGGGTCGACGGAAGAGGAACGGAAGCTGCGGGACGAGTCCCGGAAGATCCTGTCCCTGCCGGGGCTGTCCGTGTCGGCGATCTGCGTGCGTGTCCCGGTGCTGCGCTCGCACTGCGTGGCGTGCTGGCTCGGCACCGAGCGGCCCCTCTCCGCGGCTCGGGCCCGGGAGGTCCTTGCCGCGGCGGAGGGGGTGAAGGTAGTGGACGATCCGGGAGCGCTCGCGTACCCTATGCCGGTCCTTGCCACCGGTGAAGGCCCCGTGATCGTCGGTCGGATCCGCGTGGACGAGGCGGACGGCGCAGGGGTCTCGTTCTTCGTGGCCGGAGACCAACTCCTGAAGGGCGCGGCTCTCAACGCGGTCCAGATCGCCGAGGCCTTGCTGGCGCGAGGGCTTTTCCCGCGCCCGGCCGGCCCGGAGCACGGCCGCGGATCATCCGGGGGGCACTGATGGACCTGAAAGAGATCGAGCGGATCCTGGAACTCATGCGCCAGCATGACCTGGTGGAAGTAGAGCTGTCCGATCCGGAGAAGGGGCTGCACCTCAAGATGAAGAAGGCCGGACCGGTGGTGAACAGCCACCCGGTGGCTGCGCCGCTCATGGCGGTTCCGACCGCGATGGCCGCCGCGCCCGTGGCCATGGGAGGGGTGCCGGTGCCGGCGGAGAAGGCGGAGAAGGATCCGCGACTCGCCGAGGTCCCCTCGCCGATGGTGGGGACGTTCTACCGCGCGTCGAGTCCGGATTCGAACCCCTTCGTCGAGGTCGGGCAGCGGATCGCCGAGGAGACGGTGATCTGCATCATCGAGGCGATGAAGGTGATGAACGAGATCAAGGCGGAAGTCGGGGGGGAGGTGGTGGAGATCCTCGTGCAGAACGGCGAGGCCGTGGAGTTCGGGCAGCCTCTCTTCCTCATCCGGAAGGACTAGACCGCGTGTTCAATCGGATCCTGATAGCCAACCGTGGTGAGATCGCCCTGCGGGTGCTCCGCGCCTGCAAGGAACTGGGAATGCAGACGGTGATGGTCTACTCCAAGGCCGACGAGAAGTCGGCCTACCTCCGCCATGCCGACGAGACCATCTGCATCGGTCCCGGTGTCTCCGGGTCGTCCTACCTGTCGATCCCCAACATCATCGCCGCTGCCGAGATCGCCGACGTGGACGCCATACACCCCGGCTACGGGTTTCTGTCGGAGAACGCGCATTTCGCCGAAATCTGCCGGTCCTCGAACATCGAGTTCATCGGCCCCCCGGTGGAAGTCGTGCGGATGATGGGCGACAAGGCCCGGGCGCGGGAGGAGGCGGAGAAGGCCGGGCTCCCCGTGGTGCCGGGTTCCTCGGGGACCGTGGCGGACGAGGAGGAGGCCCTGACGGTGGCGCGTCAGATCGGCTATCCCGTCCTGATCAAGGCGGTGGCCGGCGGCGGGGGCCGGGGCATGCGCCTGGCGCACAACGACATCTCCCTGGTGAACTCCCTCCACCAGGCCCGGACCGAGGCGGAGGCGGCGTTCGGCGACGGAGCGGTGTACATCGAGAAGTTCATCGAGCAGCCCCGGCACGTGGAAGTCCAGATCCTCGGCGACACCCGGGGAAACATCGTCCACCTGTTCGAGCGCGACTGCTCGGTCCAGCGGCGGAACCAGAAGGTCGTGGAGGAAACGCCCTGCGCCTCCCTCCCGGACAAGGTTCGCCGCAACCTGCACCGGGCCGCGGTCCGACTGGCCCGGTCCGTGGGATACGTGAACGCGGGCACGGTGGAGTTCATCGTCGACCGGGAAGACCGCTTCTACTTCATCGAAGTGAATGCCCGGGTCCAGGTGGAGCACCCGATCACGGAGATGGTGACGGGAATCGACATCGTGAAGGAACAGTTCCGGATCGCCGCGGGTGAGAAGCTGTCCTTCTCCCAGGACCAGGTGCGGGTCAGGGGTCACGCCATCGAGTGCCGGATCAACGCCGAGGATCCCGAGGACGAGTTCCGCCCCTCTCCGGGGCGGATCGTCGGCTACATTCCTCCGGGAGGCATGGGGGTGCGGGTGGACACCCACATCTTCGCGGGCTACGTCGTGCCCCCCCACTACGATTCCCTGCTGGCGAAGCTCATCGTCCACCGCCCCACGCGGGACGAGGCCATCGTGACCACCCGGCGGGCCCTGGACGAGTTCGTCGTCGAGGGCATCAAGACGAACCTGCCACTGCACCGGCGCATCATGAGGAACGCGGCGTTCGTGTCGGCGAAGTACAACACCTCGTTCCTGGACACCTATGTTCTGAGGAAGTGATCATGGAAACGAGCCGCCGACGCCTGGTGGGCACCAGCCTTCTGGCGCTGGCGTGGGCCTACAGCAACGCGGTCGCGTTCTCCCTGCTGTTCTCGCCGTCCGTCATGACCGAGGCGACGGCGCGAGCAATCGGCATCGGAGGGGGGGTCGTGATCCTCGCCCTCGAGGTCCTCTATCTGGGCTTCGCGGTCCGGGACCTGCTGTGGCGCCAGGGCGGCGGCTACCTGGTCTCGCGAACGGATCTCGGTACCGCCCGCATCTCCCTGCGGGCGATCCAGGCGAGCCTCCTCCGCCGGGCGCGGGAGACGGAAGACGTCCTCGCGGCGAAGGTGGCACTCCGCCGGCCGGCAGCCCGGAGGCTCGTGGTGGAGGTTACCCTCAGCACGAAGGAGGGCCGTGACGCCATCGAGGTGTCCGAGCGCCTCCGGCGGTCGCTCCAGGACCGGTTCGCCGAGTTGGTCCACCCGGAGGAAGGTTTCCAGACCGAGTTCGAAGTATCGATCGAGGGACTCGCGCCGGGGGACGGCTCCGTTGCCGGGAAGCCTCCGGAAAAGGAACGGGAGCCCTTCACGGGGCCACGCTACCCTATCGAGTGATCCGGCCGGGTCCGCAGCGCGGGCACGCCCGCAGCCGAAGGTGGCAGGCGCGCTCGCGCTGTCGATCACGCGGGGGAGGCAGATCCTCATACGCGTCGACCGCCTCCGGCGGTCTCCCCCTCCTCGCCGCCTGCGGCGGCGGCGCCTTCGGCGCTCGCTCTCGCGAAATCCGCGAGCGGCGCGAGGATTTCGAAGGTCAGTAGTACAAGGGAGGGGGACGGCGGTCCTGGATGCCGCAAGTGTCCCGGGGCCAGAGGTTTGAGGCGCGAGTCCGATTTATCGCTTTTTCCGGTTCGGGCGGGAGGGTAAAATTCCCGATCGTATTCGAGCGGGATGATTTCGCTCCCGCCGTGTTCTCGGGACGTAGCGGGGGGCAGCCGATGATGTGGAAAGTGGCGTCGGTCGTGACCGCGTGCGTACTCCTCACGGCCGGGCTTTCGCTGTCCGCGGAAGGACGGGTGCGACTCGGGTTCTTCGAGGGGGCGGTGTTCGTCTACTCATCGGAGGACGGGGTGAGTCGTCCGGCGACCCTCGGGGACGCCCTGTCCCGTGAGGACGGCATCATCGTGGCGAGCGGAGGCAACGCCAGCGTGTTCTTCGAGGACGGTTCCCGGATGGACCTCTCGGGGCCTTGCCATGTCCGCTTCCGCCTGCTCGCGGAGTATGCCCGCACCGTCGAACTCCTGTACGGCACGATCAGCCGGTTGCGCGTGAACGGGATCACCACCGGTGTGTTCACCCCGGCGGAGGTCTATGCGGTGGTGCAGACGGGTGACCTCTTCATGCGCGCCGAGATGGCGAGCGAGCCCCAGCG
>JALOQY010000442.1 GCA_025459285.1 Planctomycetota bacterium
GCGGATGAACGGCGAGAGATGACCCGGCGGCACCAGGTCCTTCGGAGCCGGCGGAAAGAGGATTCCCTGGCTCACATCCCAGGGCCGGAAGGTCTTCTTCATACCATCTGAAAAGGAGAAACCGGGGCAGGTAACCCTCGTAATCCGAAAAACTAGCAGCCCGTCGGGGCCAGGGACGATCTCTGCGCTGCGACCCTTTACCCCGACGGGCTGCTAGCGGTCCCACCCCGGTCCCGCGGATGGCGGGGGCCTTCACGGCGGCGCGCCGGCAGGTCACCGAAACCCGAGGATCTCGCACAACTCGTCGGTCCCGCGGACCCCGCCGGCCTCGATCTCCGCGGCTACCCGGAGCAGGCGGTCCCGGAGGTCCGCATCCGGCTCCGCGGCGGCAAGGTCACGGTAGAGCTCCGCCGCCGGCGCACGAGCCGGCGCGCGCCACGAGCCGAACCAGGAGAAACCGAAGCCGGAGGGCACGCCCCGGGCCAGCTTCCGGCGGATCTCCGGGTGCTCCCGGGCCTCACGGTCCGCGGGCGCCTCGTCCCGGCGCACGATGGCCGACATGCTACTCGCCGCCCGGGCGAGACCCGCCGCCAGATCGTCCTTCAGCGCCGACTCCCCGGCCTCCTCCATGCGGCGCACCAGCTCCGCGCCGCCGTCCAACAGGAACGTCCCTCGTCCAAGGGCCTCGGCGACCGCCCGGCGATCCGGGCCGGCGGGGAGGCGCACCAGCGCCTCGCGGAGCGCTTCGACCGCCTCGGGGGGCGGCAGGAACGTGGCCATCATCTCCCCGATCGCCCCCGCCACCGCCGGCGACGGGTCGGCCCGGACAGCGTCGACAAGCGCCGGCACGCATTCCGGGTCCCGGTCCGACCGGCCCTCGCAGATCCACCAGAGCCCCCACACCGCCGCCGCCCGCCGCTCCGGGAGGTCTCCGTGGCGCAGGACGTCGAGGAGTCCGTCCCGGATCTCCGGCCCGGCCCCCCGCGCGAGGGCGGCGCGGAACATCGTTCCGATGACCGCCAGCACGGCGGCGTCCGTCTCGCTCCGGAGGGCTGCGAGGACGGCGGCCACCGCCGCGGGGTCACGGGCGAGGTCCTCGGCGAGCCGCCACGCCCGCTTGCGGCGTTCCTCGGAGGACGGGATCGAGGCGATCTCCCGCAATCCCAGGGGATCGGGACGCCGGACGGCTTCGGGCGACGGATCCCGCGAAGGCGCCTCTTCCGGTACCGGAGGGACGTCCGATTCTCCGGAAGGCACCTCGCGAACCGCGGGAGGCACGGGAGGCGGAAGGTCCGGGGAGCCGCGGCGCGAGGCGAGCAGCCAGACGTTCAGGGCCAGCGAGCAGGCGAGCCCGAGAGCCAGCAGGCGCGTCATGACCGTCCTCCCTCCGGAGCGATGGAGGGAGGTTCCCCCCGTCGCCGGCCGCGCCCGATTCTACCAGGCGCGGACCGCTCGTCCGGGAGAAGGCCCACGTGAACCGCTCTTGACACGAGACGGACTACCGGTACAGTATTCCTGTACGTTCGGACCACGGAGGCGCCGGTGATGCGCGAGACGACCTACACCCACGCGCGGGCCCACTTCGCCGGACTCTGCGACCACGTGGCGGAGGGCCGGGAACCGGTCATCATCCGCCGGCGGGGCAAGGAATCGGTGGCGCTCATCGCGGCGTCGGAGCTCGCGAGCCTCACCGAGACGGCGCACCTGCTGCGCTCGCCGAAGAACGCCGAGCGGCTCCTCCGCGCCCTGGCCCGGGCGCGGGGCGGCCGCCCGCAAGCGCGCACCGTGGAGGATCTCCACCGGGAGATCGGGCTTTCCGACGCCGGGGAGTGAACCGGTGACCACCCGCCCCGCGGCTGCGCCGGAGGCCGTCTTCCACCCCGAGTTCATCGAGGATCTGCGGTACTGGGTGGACACCGACCGGAAGACCGCTCGTCGCGCCCTCGACATCGTGATCGCCGTCCTCCGGGACCCGTTCCGGGGCGTCGGCCGACCGGAGCCCCTGAAGTACCTGCTCGCCGGTGCATGGTCCCGCCGCCTGACCGAAGAGCACCGGATCGTCTACACGGTCCGCGCCGGCCAGGCGCACTTCCTCATGGCCCGTTATCACTACTGACTCCAGACCTCCTGACCTACCCCCCACGCGAAGTGTCCGGTTCTGGCGTCGGCGAGGGCAGCGGCGGGGGCCTCCGGCCCTCGTTTCGCGGACCCGGGAAGGCCATGCTTCCCTGTCGAGGTGGTCGGATTGCGAACCGCATTCGGAGGGTCGTGCCCGGGACGAGCGTTTCCGTTCGCGTCAGTACGTCGCAGAGTTGGGCGACGGCGATGGTCCGGTGCGGGGTGCTGAGTGGTTCGACGGTGACGCGAAGCTCGCCATCGCGAGCTCGAGGCCTGCGGTGGCACGGAAGAGTTCATGCAGGAGAGTGCGGCCCTCGTCCTCGGCACGGGCGTAGTACGGTCGGAGGAAGGAGAGGAGGTCGCTCTCGGCCTGGTAGGCGACCATCTTGATGATGTTCGTCAGGTGCTTCCGCTCGGTCGAGAGCTTGACCACGGCTCCGGCGCTCCGGTCACGGACTTCGATCCTCGTCGGAATGCCGCGCCGCGTCTCGAGAAGCTCGGCTAGACGTGCCCGAGCGGCACGGAGTCCTCTTCCGATCTTGCCGTGCGCGATCTTGAAGCCGCGCATCGTCGGTCGGCGGCCCTCGGGGTTGTCGATGGCCGCCGCGCCGTAGGCTCGCTCCAGCCTTTCGACCTTCGCACGGGCGGCCTGGACGTCCTTGTCCATCCCTCTGCGCTCGGGGTTGGGGACGGTCCGCGTCGGGTCATCGGGCTCCACCTGGAAGTCGATCTGGGCGTCGAGGAGGAACTCTTCGCGGAGGTACTTGAAGAAGTTCTCCTGGCGCCAGCGTTCGAACATCCGGTAGGCGACCTCCACGTCGTCGAGATCCCATCGGCTCGTGAGCACCGGGGTCTGGTGTCCGTTGTCCGACAATCGGGTGACCTGACGGAGCCGGAGTCTGCCCTTCAGGAAGCGGGCCGCCTGGTCGTTCAGGAGGTACTCGACCATCTTGCCGTCGATCCGGGCCTGGCGACGAACGAAGCGGCGTGTGCCCACTCGTCGGCACTTGCCCTTGCGATAGGTGAGGATGTCGAACTGCGCGTCGAGGAGCATCTTGAAGAGCTTGGGACTCCACCCTCCGCGGTCGAAAACGACCGTGACCCGTCGTTCGCCGACCAACTGACGGACCTCGTCGAGGACCACGGGGAGCATTGTGGGGAGGCAGATACTATCCAGCCTGCGCACAAGTGGTCCCGCTAGTCATCGTCGCTCGGATAAACGGCCGCGGCCCGAATTCCGACTTGCCGGCTCCTGCCCGTATCGTCGGCGATGAAGCGCGAGGCTGAGCGACAAGATGCGGCCGGGAATGTGAACCAGCTTCCGCCGCGAGTCGCGCGTTTCCTCCACGATCTTGAGTCGCGGACGGCTCTTCCAACTTCGTCTTGGTCACACCCGCAACATGACTCGCGGGTGTCACTGCACCACTCAGTGACATTGCCGAGCATGTCGAAGAGCCCCCATGCGTTTGGCCTTCTGTTACCTACGCGATCTGGGCCGAACACATCGGAGTGATCGAACCAAGCGTAATCTGCGAGGTTGGCAGGATCATCGCCGAAGGGGTATTCAGTGGTACTCCCCGCTCGGCAGGCGAATTCCCA